>JADGOA010000100.1 GCA_017883215.1 Thermoanaerobaculia bacterium
CGTCATCGATCCGCCGCGGTATCGGCGCCACGCGGGGCGACGTGCTGCTATGCGTCTGCGATCAGCCCCGCATCACCTCCGCGCACCTGCAGGCGCTCGTCGACACACGCGCAGCGATCGCTGCCACCGGGTACAGGGGCGGCGCCGGCGTGCCGGCGTTGTTCACCACACGCTTTCGTGACGAGCTTCTGGCGCTGAAAGGCGACACGGGCGCGAAGAAGGTGATCGAGCGCCATCGCGATGTCGTGGCCGTCGTTCCCTTCGAAGATGCCGCGTTCGATATCGACGAAGAGAGCGATCTCTAGCGGACCAATAGAGTTTGTAGGGACGCGCAGCAGCGCGTCCGCTCTCTCGTGCGGAAGTTGCGGACGCGCTGCTGCGCGTCCCTACAGGTCCTTGATTGTTCATCGAAGCCGCCCGCCCACGGGAGTTCGGCACGGCGCAGCCGTGCCCTACGGCGAATTGCGCATGCCGCGCGAAGCGCGCTCAAGGTGAAGAATCGGCAGCTACCGATTGCGCGGATCTCTCCACAACCCCACGACGCGGCGGCCGTAATCGATCGAGAGGAGAAAATGTGCCAGCAGGCGATTGCCGATGCGCGGCTGCGTCAGACCAGGGGAGAACGCCACGTCCACCTCGCCTAAGTCGGAGCCGGCGATGACGATGTGCGCTGTGCCGCGCCCTCGCTTCGCCGCCGGCAGTTCCAGCGTCTCGGGACTGGCGGTGTCGACGATCGCGCTGATCTCGCGTCCGTTCACCATCACGTCCACCTTCGGCTCGCCGGTGAAGTTGTACAGCGTCATCAGGCCGGGAAAGATGCCGGCCTTCTGGTACGACAGCAATCCGGCGTGGTAATCGACGGTGATGGCGCGCCTGCCCCAGACATCCGCTCCGATCATGGCATCCCCGGCTGTGCCGAGGTCGAGCGCGACCGGGGACATCCGAAGCGATTCGCGCTCGTTGAGCTCGATGGAGTGGCCGCCGGCCGTCCGGGACATAAATCGCGGGTCGAGCACCGTTCTGGGGGCAGCAGTGCTGAAAAAGAATCGTCCGGCGCGGTTGTCGATCGTGACCGAGGGGACATAAAGGAGGTTGCGCTCGACGACGAAGACAACGTTCACTTCGTCGCCCACCGGCTCGTTGTGCCACGGCATCGCTGACGAGCATGACGCGGCCAGCAGCAACACCGTGCCGAGTGCGACCGCCGTCCTTGCTCTCGAGATCGATTTCGATAACATACCGGGCCTTGCCCACGCCTCGGGCTGCAACATCGACGCCGAGGACCAGCCTTGAAAGGACACCACCACCATGCTGCAGATCGAATTCAGGAATGAACCGCTTACAGACTTTAGCAAAGCGGATAGCAAAGCTGCGATGGAAGCGGCTCTCGAGAAAGTGAAGAGGGAGTTCGGGCGTGAGTATCCGCTGGTCATCGGCGGCCAGCGAATCACCGGTCTGAAGACGTTCGACACCGTCAACCCTTCGCACAAGGATCAGGTCCTTGGAAAGTTTCAGAAGGGGACCAAAGCTCATGTGGAGCAGGCGCTCGATGCCGCCTGGAAAGCATTCGAGGATTGGAAGCGGCAGCCGGTCGAGGTGCGCGCCAATGTGCTCTTCACAGCGGCGAAACTTCTCCGCGAACGGAAGCACGAGTTCTCCGCGACGATGGTCTACGAGGTCGGCAAGACGTGGGCCGAGGCCGATGCCGATACCGCCGAAGCGATCGACTTCTGCGAGTTCTACGCTCGGGAAGCGCATCGCTACGCCGACGAACAGCCGATCACGAAGATCGCCGGCGAGGACAACGAGCTGGTGTACATCCCGCTGGGCGTCGGCGCGGTCATCCCACCGTGGAACTTCCCGCTGGCGATCATGGCCGGAATGACGACGGCCGGAGCGGTCTGCGGTAATGCCATCATTCTGAAGCCCTCGTCCGATGCACCGTGGATCGCCTACCGCTTCTTCGCGCTGCTCGAGGAATCCGGCATGCCGGCAGGCGTCGTGAATTTCCTCAGCGGTTCGGGCGGCGAGGTCGGCGATCCGCTGGTCCAGAGCCCGCGCATCCGCTTCATCTCCTTCACCGGATCGAAGGAAGTCGGCCTGCACATCAACGAGGAAGCCGCCAAAACGCCGAAGGAGCAGCGTTGGATCAAGCGCGTTGTCGCTGAAATGGGCGGCAAGGATTCCATCGTCGTCGACCGCGAGACCGCGAATCTCGACGAAGCGGCGGCCGCCGTCGTCGCCTCGGCCTTCGGATTCCAGGGGCAGAAGTGCTCGGCGTGCTCCCGCGTGATCGTGGACGAAGCGATTTTCGACAAGTTCGTCACGATGATCGTCGAGAAGACGAAGGTGCTGAAGATCGGTCCCGCCGAGAAGGGCGATTCGCAGATCGGACCCGTCGTGAACAAGAAGGCGATGGAGAAGATCAGGGAATACATCGACAAGGGGCAGAAGGAAGGGCCGCTCCTCGCGGGCGGCAAGATCCATCCGGAGGAAGGGTTCTTCATCGAGCCGACAGTCATCGGGCCGGTCGACGTGAAGAGCACCATCTCGCAGGAAGAGATCTTCGGACCGGTGCTGGCGGTGCTCAAGGCGAAGGACTTCGACCACGCACTGCAGCTGGCCAACGACACGGAGTTCGGCCTCACGGGCTCGGTCTTCACCGATAACGAGCAGAAGATCGAGCGCGCACAGAACGAGTTCTTCGTCGGCAACCTCTACTTCAACCGCAAGTGCACCGGCGCGCTGGTGGGCGTGCACCCATTCGGTGGCTTCAACATGTCGGGCACCGACTCGAAAGCCGGCGGCCGCGACTACCTCGGCCTCTTCATGCAGGCGAAGGCGATCTCGCGGAAGATCAGCAGGAAATGAACGATGTAGGGACGCGCAGCGGCGCGTCCCTGAACGGGCAAACGGTCGAGGTTCATTCGAAGCATCAGCGAGGGTCGCAGACGCCGGAGGCGTCGTAGACGGTAGCCGGGGGTCGCCAACGGGTCCCCTCGCCCCGCGGCGCGAGCGCGGTCAATCACGCTGTACGAACGTCCGCGGGGCGAGGGGACCGGGACGCGCCGTTGTTTTCGCGAGCCGGCTGCGCTGTCCAGTTATTAGTAGATTAGTGCTCGCCCACATTGACTAATAGATTCAATAGTTTAGAATGCCAACGTGACGTTCCATACCCCGTGGGTTGCGGCTGCTGTCGCACTCGTTCTCACCGCCTGTGCCTCTTCCGTTCCGCCTTCGGCAGCGCCTGGCGACGAACCGATTCCCGCGGAGTGGCTCCAGCTCGGTGAGTCTCCGCGCTACCCCGCTTTGTCGTACGACGCCGGCGGCGTTCTGCTGCACGTTCCCCGGACCGCCGCGAGCGCCGGCGTGAGGGTGGTGCAGGTTGGCGGCGGAAGCAAACTCGTCAAAGACGATAAGGAGCTCACGCCTTCGTTCCTGGCGATCGACTCCTTCGATGTTTCGCTCGAACGGCGGGAGATCGTTTTCTCGGCGAAGCGCACCGACAACTTCGACGTGGGGCTCGTATCGCTCGACGGAAGCGACATTCACTGGATTCCGGAAGATCCGGCCGACGAGGTGGGCGTGCAGTGGGCGCCGCGGGGGAACAAGGTCAGCTACGTGGTCCGCAGCCGCGGCGGAGACCTCGTGCGCACCGTGCACATTCCGACCTCGATGCAGCTGACCACCGAGTTCCCGTTCGGGCGCGTCCACGCGCTGGCGTGGGATCCGCGGGCGGAGCGCTATGCCGTGTCCTGGAGCTCCGTCGACGCGGCGGACCGCATCGAGGTGATGGCGTACGCCGGCAACGAAAGAAACCTGAGCGTGGCGCCGGCCGTGAAACTGCCGGCGGAAGTCGAGCCGATCGGCGGGGCTCTGATGCTTCACCCTGCCGGTGTTCGGTACAACGAGAAGATCCCGCTGGTGGTCTGGCGCACCGGCGATCGCAACGAGTGGAGCGACGCCCGGGGTGCGCTGGAGCGCGATGTGACGGTGGCGTGCGCTGTGATCGACCGCGACCCCGACGACGCATTCTGGACGGCGGTGGCCTCGATCCCGTGGATCGACAGCGGGCACGCATACGTCATCGGGGTGAAAATGGCGGCACCGGCAGGAGTGCCGGTGCCACAAAAAGCAGCGGCGCCGGCCGGCGCGACATGGGTGGTTCCTGACGCCTCCGTCCCAGCCGGACGCTACCGCAAACGCGACAACATCGTGAGCGTTGCGCCCGCTCTAGTACAATCCTTCGGCGCCGCCTGGGTTGCACATCAGTTGAAGGGACACCCGCCTGCGAATGGCAGCCACCGATGAAGCCCAGAAGAAGTCGACGATCCGCGAGTATTACGAAGCGCTTCTGATCGCCGTCATCTTCGTCAATTTCGCCCGTATCTTCGTGTTTCAGGCCTTCAAGATCCCCACGGGATCGATGGAGGACAACCTGAAGGTCGGCGATCACATCATCGTCAACAAGTTCATCTACGGCCCCGAGCCGGGATCGTTCCTGCGGAAGCTTTTGCCGCTGCGCGAAGTCAAGCGCGGCGACATCATCGTGTTCCGCTATCCGCTGCAGCCCGATACAGACTTCGTGAAACGCGTCATAGGCATGCCCGGCGACACGGTCGAAGTCCGCGACAAGAAGGTATCGGTCAACGGCAAACAGCTCGATGAGCCCTATGTCATCCACGACGATCCCCAGATTTATCCCCTGCAGCCGGCGCTGCCGGAGCCTTACCGCTCGCGCGATCAGTACGGCCCCTACACCGTGGCGGAAGGGCAGTACTTCGCGATGGGCGACAACCGCGACCGCTCCAGCGACTCCCGTTACTGGGGGACCGTTCCGCGCTCGATGATCAAGGGGCGCGCTTTCATGGTCTACTGGTCGTTTCGCGGCACGCCGCCGCCACCCGACGCTCCGCCCGCCGACCGCATCAAGGAGCTGGCCAGCGTCTTCATTCACTTCGTCACGAGAACCCGCTGGGATCGCACGTTCCTGATCGTCGACAGCCACTATCACTATCATCCTGAGCCTGACTCCGACATCCCGAACGAATCCTTCAGCCCATGACCGATCAGCCTCACTCACACCCGGCGGATAAAGCCGCCGACGAGCAGCGCGAGCCCGACCACGAGCAGCAGACCGCGGCCGCTGAAGGCGTAGTGATCGATCGGAGCTCCCATCCGATCTCCCGCCGTAGCATCCCGGAGAACGTCCTCAAAGTCCTTTACCGGCTGCACCGCAGCGGCTACCGCGCCTATCTGTGTGGCGGAAGCGTCCGCGATCTGCTGATGAACCGGACGCCGAAGGATTTCGATCTCGCCACCGACGCGCATCCGACGGAGGTGCGCCGCCTGTTCCGCAACAGCCGCATCATCGGTCGCCGTTTCCGGCTGGTGCACGTCATCTTTCAGGATCAGACGGTCGAGGTCTCGACGTTCCGGCGCGAGCCGGAGCGGGCCGAGGACGCCGAAAACCTTCTCATCACCGACGACAACACCTTCGGCTCGCCGCTGCAGGACGCGCGGCGCCGCGACTTCACCATCAACGCGCTGTTCTACAACATCGCCGATTTCTCGGTCATCGACTACATCGGCGGGCTGGAGGACATGACGGCCAAGCGCATCCGCGTCATCGGCGATCCCGACGTGCGCTTCCGCGAAGACCCGGTGCGGATGATGCGCGCGGTGGAGTTCGCGTCACGGCTCGACTTCGAGATCGAGCCAGCCACCCGCGAGGCCATCGTCCGGCATCGCAACGAGATCCTGAAAGCCTCGCCGCCGCGCGTTTCCGAGGAGATCCTGGAGCTGCTGCGCCGCGGCTGGTCGGGCGACGCCATCCGCCTGGCGGTCGACGTCGGGCTGCTCGAGCCGCTCCTGCCCGAGGTTTACAACGCCATCGTCAACGATCGCGCGCCGTACTTCTGGAAGATGCTCGAGGTGCTCGACCGTACGGTTGCCAGCGGGCGGAAGATCTCCGACGCGGTCTCGCTCTCGGTGCTCTTCCTGCCGTGGATCGTCGCGGAGCTCGAGGCCGAGGAGCAGCGCCGCGACGGCCGCATGCGTCTCGGCGAAGTGATCCTGTTCATCCGCGAGCTGACCCAGCCGCTCTGTGCGCGCATGGCGTTGTCGGCCGGCACGCGCCACCACATCGAGCAGACGCTGGAGACGCTGTGGCGGCTTCTCGAGCCGCCGTCGGAGCGCCGGGCCATGTTCCGCTTCGTCTATCGCGAGCCATTCAACGATGCCCTGTCGCTTCTCGAGCTCTACGCGCTCTCCTCCGGGAAGTACGTCGAGCAGTTCCGCCAGTGGCAGTCGTTCGCCACCCGCGTCCGCCGCTCAGCCGAGGAAGCGCCGGACGCACCCGTGAAGCGGCGGCGACGGAAGAAGAAGTCCTGAGTCCTGAGTCCTGAGTCCTGAGTCGGTCACGAGGTAAGACCTTGTCACAGGCCTCGTGACCTCTAAACCTCGGAACCTCGTGACCTCGTGACCTCGTGACCTCGATTACCGTTACACTCCCAGGACTCAGGACTCAGGACTCAGGACCCGTGCTGCCCGATCCCGCCTACTTCGACCATCACGCAACGACGCCGTGCGATCCACGTGTGGTCGAGAAGATGCTGCCGTTCTTCAGCGAGATCTTCGGCAACCCGGCCTCGCTGACCCACGCTCACGGACGCAAAGCGGCCAGTGCGCTCGAGGACGCGCGTATCGCGGTAGCCCGCTTCTTCGCCGTCCAGCCTAGCGAGATCCTCTTCACCGCCGGTGCCACCGAGTCGAACAACATCGCCCTGAACCTCGTCGCGCCGGGGCAGCACCTGGTCACGACCTCGATCGAGCACCGCTCGATTCTCGAGCCGGCCAGACGCCTGGAACGGCGCGGCGTCGCATTGACGATCCTCGAGCCCGACCGCGAAGGCTTCATCAACCCCGAGCATCTGCGCGCCTCGATCCGTCCCAATACGCGGCTGGTGTCGATCGAAGCCGCGAACGGGGAGATCGGAACCCTCCAGGCGATGGCTGAGCTGTCGGCGATCTGCCGCGAGCGCGGAGTCCCTTTCCACTCGGACGTGACCCAGGCGGTCGGGAAGGTTCCGGTCGATCTGTCGCAGCTCGATCTGGCCTCCTGGTCGGCGCACAAGTTCTATGGTCCGAAGGGAATCGGAGGCTTGTTCGCCCGCCGTGGCATCCGCCTCGAGCCGGTCATCATCGGGGGCGGGCAGGAGAGGAACGCCCGCTCCGGCACGGTCAACATGCCCGGCACGATCGGGATGGCGGCGGCGCTGCAGTTGCGCTTCGGAGAGATGGAGAAGGAAGCCGAACGCCTCACGGCGCTTCGCAACGAGCTATGGGAAAGGCTGGTCGCGGAGATTCCCGACGTTTCCGTCAACGGATCGCGGGGTTTAAGATTACCGGGGAATCTGAACGTCAGCATCGAACGCATCGAAGCGGACGCGCTGATCGTTGCCATGCGACGCTTCTCGCTTTCATCGGGATCGGCCTGCAGCTCCGGTCAGCGCGGTCCGTCGCCGATCCTCACGGCGATCGGCGTACCTGAAGCGGCGGCACTGGGATCGATCCGGATCGGGTTGGGGAAGTCGAACACGGCGGAGGAGGTCGCGATGTTCGTCGACGACGCAAAGCGGGCAGTCGCGAAGCTCCGCGGTATTTCGGCGGGTTAGGCAATGAAGGTCGAGGTTGGATGCATCCTTCTCGTCGACCGCTCTCGCGGTTCACTCCTCTTCCACGAGACGATTCTCCGCCGCCGGAACACCGTGGTCATCACGGCGCTCGGCGGCTCCGAGGGGTTGCAGCGCGCTCGAGAGGAACACCCGCACCTGATCGTCTTCGGATACGACCTGTTCGACATGGCCGGCCCGGAGTTCTGCCGTGAGATCCGCGCCGACCAGGGGACGCAGCGGAGCTCGCTGCTGCTCGTGGCCGACCGCGCCAATCCCGAGCACGCCGATTTGTGCCTTTCCGCCGGCTGCAACGACGTCATCTACCGCCCCATCCTGCGCCGCGAGCTCGATCGCAAGGTGCAGAAGCTGACCGCCATTCCGGTACGCCGGCAGCTGCGCACCCTCACCAAGATCGACGTCTCGCTCGAAAAGAACGGCCGTTTCGTCCTCGGCCGCAGCCTGAACATCTCGGCCAACGGCATGCTGCTGGAAATCGATCGTATGCTGCCGGGCGACGCCGACGTGCGGCTGCACTTCTATCTCCCCGGCGATGCCAGGCCACTGGAGCTGCAGGCGCACGTTTTGCGCGCCGAGTTCACCGGCACCATGGCAAAGTACGGAATGCAGTTCCTCACCGTGACGGAGGACGAGCGGCAGCGGATCGAGCAGTACGTGGAACGGCTTCGATCGCGCGAGCTCCTGTAATGTCCAGACTCAAGGAAATCGACATGGCCATCGTAGCGACGCAGGAGGAGGACTATCTCCGCGCCTACAACCTCTTTCTCGATCTCTACGGGACCGAATCCGGTCCGCGGCTGGACACGCCGAAAGCGGCGAACGGGCTGTCGTACTTCGGACTCTGCGTAGCCCTGGTGCAGAAGAAGTACAAAGAGGCCATCGATCTCTGCAGGCGCGCCATCGAGCTGGAGTTCTACAACGGCGACCATTACGCGAACCTCGCGCGCGTCTACGCGGTCGCCGGGAATCGCAAGAAGGCCCTCGAGACGGCGGAGAACGGCCTCAAGAGCGCCCCCGAAAGCGAGCTGCTCCAGCAGGTCCGATCCGAGCTCGGCATCCGCGCCCGTCCCCTCGTCCCCTTCCTCGACCGCAGCCATCCGATCAACGTCACCCTCGGGCAATCGCGTCACGCGAAAAAGAGCGTGGCGGAAGAGAGGAAGAGCGTGGCGCGGGCGAGCAAGAACAAGAAGAAGTAGGGGGCAGCGCTGCGCGCTCGCGAGGGCGGTGGCGTCACCGGTCACGGGGTTGCGAGGTTGCGATGACCCCGTCATGCACGGCCTCTCACAGTAACGCGAGTCATCCCCGGTACATCGCCGCCAGCTTCATCGGATCCGCGCCGCGTCGGTAGGCGATCACGATGCGCCAGTTCATGAGCGCCGTCGCGAGAACGCCTTTCTCGAGAAAACGCCGGCCGGATGTGATGACGCGATCGGGGAGTACGACAACCGGCCCGCGATGCTTCATACGCACTGCGAGCTCGTAGTCCTCCATGATCGGGATCTCACGGAAGCCGCCGCTGGCGAGAAACACGTCGCGCCGGACGAACTGCGCCTGATCACCCCATGGGCAACGCGTCACCGCGGTCCGGGCGTTGATCATCTTCGCCACGAGGCGCAGACGAAGGAACGGCTCGGCGAACGAGATGCGAAAACCCCCGAACGCGGCCCCTGCCGCCAACGCTTGTTCGACCGCCCGGCATGCGCCGCCCGGAAGCCGCGTATCGGCGTGAAGGAAGAGCAGGATCTCTCCGGCCGCCGCCTCCGCTCCGCCGTTCATCTGGCGCGCGCGCATTCGCTCGCCGGTGATGACACGCGCTCCGGCGCGCCGGGCGCGCTCGACCGTCTCGTCGGAGCTGCCCCCGTCCGCCACGATGACCTCCGCCGCCCCCGATCCGCGGGCGGAATCGACCGCCGCCGCGATCCGCTCCTGCTCGTCGAGAGAGGGGATGACGACCGACACTTTCGACGGCATTTCCCGATGGTACCCTACGCCTCCGCATGAACTGCTATGTCCTGGTCGGCGGCCATTCGCGGCGTATGGGACAGTCGAAGGTCGGCCTGCCATTCGCCGGCACGACGTTGCTGGGGCACATCGTCGGAATCGCGTGGCAGGCCTTCCCGCGCGTCGTCGCGGTGCAACGGCCCGAGGGCGAGCCGCTGCGCGGGGTGGAGACGATTTTCGAACCGCCGCACGATTCCGAGGCGCCGATCTTCGGCGTCCTGCGCGCGCTGCAGCATGCGCGTGCGCGCTGCTTCATACTGGCCGTCGACTATCCGCTCATCACCGCGGAGGTTCTGCGCTTTCTGCGGACCCGTTTCGAACAGAGCACTTCGGCCATGGTCGTTCCGGTCTGGTCGGGACTGGCGCAGGTACTCTGCGCAGGCTATTCGTTCGATCTCGAGCCGCGAATCGAGCAGCAGATCTCCGGCGGCCGGCTCAGCCTGCGCAGCATCGCCGCCGGCGCGGAGATCATTGCGGAAGACGATCTGCGCTCGCGCTTCCCCGGCGAGCCGCTGATGAATGTCAACACGCCCGACGATCTGCAGGAGGCAAAACGTCTGTATGACCAGCAAGGACTTCTCACATCTCGATGAAACCGGCGGCATCTCCATGGTCGACGTCGGCGCCAAGCGGACCACGGTGCGCGAGGCCGTCGCCACGGCGAGCGTGCGCATGCAGCCCGAAACGCTGAAGCGGCTCGTCGACCGCTCGCTGCCGAAGGGGGACGTGCTGACGACGGCGAAAGTCGCCGGCGTCCTGGCTGCGAAGCAGACGCCAGCGCTCATCCCTCTCGCGCATCCGATCGCCCTCGAATCGGTCGACATCACGTTCGACATCGACCAGCACAGCGGCACCATCGAGGTTCGCTCAATCGTCCGCTGCGAAGCGAAGACCGGCGTGGAGATGGAAGCGATGATCGCCTGCGCCATCGCCGCCCTCACGATCTACGACATGTGCAAGAGCGCCGAGAAAGGCATCACCATCGACGGGCTGCAACTCATGCGCAAGTCGGGCGGGAAGAGCGGGACCTGGGA
>JADGOA010000454.1 GCA_017883215.1 Thermoanaerobaculia bacterium
AGATGGGCGCGGCAGAAGATCGCGCCGCTCGGTATGGGCGTGCGGCAGACCGCGCAGCGGTGCTTGACGACGGCTTTCGCCCCCTTCTCGAAGATGCGCAGGATGATCCCGAGCACCAGCAGGGCGGCCCCGACGCCGAGCGCCGTCGAGAGCATCCCGATCGGGACGTACTCGGCCACCGGCGAATCCTCGAACGTTTCGTGTACGACGTACAACGAGAGGACGATGATGAGGGTCCAGAGACCGAGGCGAAGAATCGTTGAGGCCATGGAGTCTCATGACTCTAAGCGCCCTCACGGAGGAGTGTCAATTTCGGCCTTTGTGAAGATGCCTCGTTCCCGCAGAGCGATGGTGATGCTGCCGTTGCGGTCGGTTCGCCAGGTGCGGATGCGGCGCGACCGTAACGCCTCGATGACCGCGGGGTGGGGGTGACCGAAACGGTTGTCGCGGCCGCACGATATGACCGCCAGTCGCGGCGCGACTTCGTCGAGAAAGGGAGGGGTGGACGACGATTTGCTGCCGTGGTGCGCCACCTTCAGCACGTGGCACCACCCCAGACGGGTCAGCAGCGACCCTTCGGCCTCGGCCTCGACGTCGCCGGTGAGGAGGACGCGGCGGGCACCGCTCTGGATGCGAAGAACGAGTGAGCTGTTGTTTTCGGCGGCACGGCGGAAGTGCGTCGTTGCCACCAGAGCGGTGGCGTGCAGCGGCGGAAGGACGAGGCGGTCGCCGTCGCGCACGATGTGGATCGGGACCGAGCGGCGGATCGCAGCGCCGAGGATGCTGGCCGCGCAATCGCCGGTGAAGCGGCGCGGGGTGATCCAGATCGCGCCGACCTCGAGGTGATCGATGACGGCCGGGAGGCCACCGCAATGGTCGGGGTGCGCGTGGGTGAGAGCCACGACGTCGACGCGCCGGATGCCGCGGTCGAGGAGGAGCGGCAGCAGGACGCTCTCGCCGAAGCGCGATGCGTCGTTGCGGCCGCCGCCGTCGACGAGGATCGTCCGATCGGCGGCTCGGGTGACGATCGAGTCGCCCTGCCCGACGTCGAGCGCGGTCACCTCAGGCACGAGAACCGATCGGAGCGAACGGGCGCGGTGAATCGCGGCTGCGGTCGGAATCAGCAGAAGGGCGGCGATGGCGACGGCACGCCAGCGGCCCGACAGCGCAGCGATTGCAGCGATCGAGGCGACGAGAGCGATTGCCACCGCTTCACCCGGCGGTGCCGTGAAGAATCCGGACGTCAGCGCCCCGGCCTGGTTCATCGCCCCACATACCGCGTGAAGGAGCCCGATCAGAGACAGAAGAGCGTTGGACGGCATCGCGCAGACGAGCGCCGCGACGATCAGCATCACGAAAATGATCGGGGTCATGGCGATCGTCAGGACCGACCCGCCGATGGCGTACTGGTGGAACGAGGCCAGCGTCAGCGGAACGATCACAACCTCGGCCGCGAGCGGCGTCACCACCCATCGCGCGCGCCCCTTGAACGGTTTGGCGATGAACAGAAGCGAGCCGGCGCCGGCGTACGTCAGCAGGAACGCGGGGTCGGCCAGATCGGCTGGGGCGACGAGAAGGCGGGACAGCGCGGCAATGCACCAGAGGTTTTCGATCGAGGTCGGCCGCTTCGCAATGCGCGAGAGCGCGTAGAGGCCGATGCCGATGCTCGACCGCGAAACGGACGCGGTGGGGCCGATGAACGGCGGCGCCAGGAGCGCGAACAGCAGCAGGAGCCAGTCGGAGGCGCGAGGTGCATGGACGAAGCGGAGAAGCCAGGCGATGGCACCGGCGGCGATGGCGATCTGCAGTCCGGAGAAGACCAGGAGGTGGTACGTGCCTCCCCGCTTGAAGCTGTCGCGCACGTCGTCGCTCAGGCGCTCGCTGCGGCCCAGCACGAGCGCCTCGACGAGCGCGACCTCGACCGGGCGCGCCGGCGCGAACGGAGCGATGCGCATCGCCAGCGCGCGATTCAGCCGTGCCGGAGACAGCGGCGGCAGGGTCCCGGAGTAGCGCATGAGCAGCGGCGACTTGAGCGAGAGAACGAACGTGCCGCGATCGTTTCGGCGGAGGAATCCGCTGGCGACAATGCTCTTCGAGAAGCCGGCGGATGGCGGCTCGAATCCGGCGTAGATCAGCAGCGGCTGCTCGAAATCGACGCCGTTCGCGCGGAAGCGATCGACACGGAGGAAGTAGGAGGCGCCGCGCAGCGACCAGTCGTGGTCGATCGGAGCTTCGATCTCTGCGAATCGGTGCGGGTCGAGGTTCCGGAAGGTCCGCAGCTCGGAAGCGCGCACAGCGGCGAGGTGCGACGACAGCAGGAAGCCGACAGCGAGCGCGATCGACGTGGTGAGCAATCGTGCGGCGGAGTGCGGCCGTCCACGTCCGCACGCGCCGGACGTCTCGTCCAGCGCTGCCGATGACCGTATTGCCGCGGCACGAGACGTGCCGCGGATGCGGACGAGGACGTCCGCGCTCCAGAGAGCAACGATCGCCACCACCCCGATCGCGCAGGTCGTCGGATGGACGACCGACGCGCCGAAGATCAGTCCGACGATGCAGGCGAGCAGCGGGAGTGCGGCCGGGGCGTCATGATGCACGCTCGAACGAAGAGAGCGTCTCGACGTGATGAGTATTGGGGAAGAGGTCGAGGAGGTCGAGCGTGGAGAGACGCCAACCTGACGCGATCAGCCGGCTCGCGTCGCGGGCAAAGGTTACGGGATCGCAGGCGAGGAAGCAAATCATCGAACCGGTGCGTTCGGCGATCCGCTCGATGACGTTCTTGCGCGCGCCGGAGCGCGGCGG
>JADGOA010000101.1 GCA_017883215.1 Thermoanaerobaculia bacterium
GATCCCCTCATCGCGATCCGCAAACGGCTTTCGCTGTCGACCCTGCAGAAGGTCATGGTCGTCACCAGCCGGATGTTGCGGCCGCATTTCGTGTAACGCCCAACCGTGCGCATACGTCTACAGATCGTGAGTGACCGAGCACAGCACGGACGGGGTGTCGGCGGTCGGGGGCCAGGGGTCGGAGGGCAACCGATCAGCCGCGCGCACCTCCGCGACTTCCGGCCTGTCGTTCATGCACTACCAGCCTGCGTTCTTCTCCGACCCCCGACCCCCGAGCCCCGGCCCCCGTCTGCCGCGCGATATCGAGCCGCCGCAGCGCTTCTCGGAATCGTGGTGTGTCTACAGTTCACGAGAACGGCCGTGGCCCAGGACCGGACGCCGGTGATGACGACCGCGGTCGTGCCGGTCGTCGGCACGATCGACGGGATGAACGGCTACCGCTGGAAAACTGACGTCCAGCTTCGGAACGACCTTCGGACTGAAGCCACTGTGGCGCTGACGCTGCCCACCGTTACGGACCAGCCGGCAATGATCACCACGATTCCCCCCGGTCAAACGGTCAGCTTCTCCAACGTCGTCGCAGCATTCGGAATCGAGACGGCGCTCTCGCCGCTGCTCGTTCAGACCGAAGGAAGGCGCTCGATCGCGATCGCGGCGACGGTCTACGCGGTCCGCGGCAGCGAGGTGTCGGGTACGCAGGCGATCAACGTCGAGTACGGCCGCGCATTCTTTCCGCAGCGCGCGCTCGTCGGCCTGGCGTTCACGGACGAATTCCGCACGAACGTCGGCATCGTGAATCTGGGTGCGAATGAAGCTGCGTTCACCCTCGCTCTGCAGCGGGTACCCGGACGCAACCTCGCCATCAGCCGCGTCGTCCTTGCGCCGAACAGCATCTGGCACTCATCAATCCAATCGCTCTTCCCGCTCATCACGAACGGCAACGACTTCAGCATCGTCGCCGAGACGAGCGCTCGCGACACCTACGTCTACGCCTCGGTGATCGCGAATGAGACGAACGTGGGACTCTTCATCCAACCGCTCGTCGGCGTGCCGGCGATGCAGGCGTTGTCCGCGGATCGATAGCTGCTGGACAGCGGCTGGCGGCGGCACTATTCTCAGGGCCACATGGATGAGCCCGAATACCTCATCTGCCTCCAGTGCGAAACGCCGACGTACCAGTTCGAATACGTCAACGGGAAGCTGGCAACCGTCGTCTGCAACACCTGCGGCGCCGACGATCCCTCGGATTTCATGACTGAGGCGGAGCTCGAAGAAGAAGTTTGACCAGTGCGCAGCGCGCAGCCCGCAATGAGCAGACGTCGAGCCCTTTGCGCGCTGCTCTCTGCGCACTGTTATGAAAACAACTCCCGTCATCATCGGTATCGCCGGCGGCACCGGGTCCGGAAAAACGACCGTTGCGCGCGCGATCTACGACCGTGTCGGCTCCGACCGGATCGAGTGGATCTCGCACGACTCCTACTACCGCAACTTCGACGGCCTGAGCGCTGAAGATCGGCAGAAGATCAACTTCGACCACCCGGACTCGCTGGAGACCGAGCTTCTGGTCCGGCACATCGACGTGCTGGCGAAAGGCTCGTCGGTGGAAGTGCCGGTCTACGACTTCACCACGCACTCGCGAAAGAGCGAGACGCAGAAGGTCGAGCCGCGCAAGGTGATCATCGTCGAAGGGATTCTCGTCCTCGCCGAGGTCGAGTTGAGGAAGCGCATCGACATCAAGCTCTTCGTCGACACGCCGCCCGACATTCGCTTCGTAAGGCGGCTGATGCGCGACATTCGCATGCGGGGACGCAGCCTGGAATCGGTCGTCGAGCAGTACGTGACGACCGTGCGGCCGATGCACGAAGAGTTCGTCGAGCCGTCGAAGCGTCATGCCGACCTGATCATTCCGGAAGGTGGGGAGAATCAGGTGGCGCTCGACGCCATCATCTCGCGGGTCGAGCACCTCCTGGTGTAGCTGCTCGGCGCGCGTTGGTCGGTTATCGCAAGGTTGCTCCGAGCACCGACCACCGAGCACCCAACAAAAAGTTCACTATCCGAACGCGGATAGTTATTCGCAGCACTGCGCCGCGCGAACTTCCCTTTTTCTTCAGGAATTTGCGGAAATTCTTGGGCCTGCCGGAATGCATCCAGCCAGCTGGAGGGTTGAACACGGACGCGATCCAAGCCGCGCTCGTGTCATTGACCCCGCGCAGCTGCGAACCCTAGAATGATCGGGTCCGCAGGATCGCCACTCGCGTCATTCACGCCAGGTGCAGAAGGGGGGGAAGTCTGGGATGCCTCTCGTCCACGTCAAAGAAGACGAAAGCTTCGAGAACGCGCTGCGCCGTTTCAAACGGAAGTGCGAAAAATCGGGAATCCTATCGGAGCTGAAGAAACGGCAGCATTACGAGAAGCCGAGCATGAAACGGAAGAGAAAAGCCATCGCTGCTCGGAAAAAGGTATTGCGCAAGCTCGCCGAAGAGCGTCGTACTGGCTACTAAGCCGAACAGCAAAGAAATCATGAAAGGACTCGCGATTCGCGAGTCCTTTTTCTTTGGTGCGGGGGACCGAGAAACTCCGATCGACGGTCCTCAAACACGGAATACACAAGGGTTAGCACGACATCTACGATGTGCACGTGTCCACCCCCAAAAACAGCCTGGCGCCACTCGAGTTCGATCGGGTGCTGACGCTCATCGCCCTGGAGGCGAAGAGCGCTCCTGGCCGGCAGGCAGTCCTGAGCCGCTCCCCTCTCAGCTCGCTCGAAGCGTGCCAGAACGCCCAGGCGGATCTCGCGGAAATGGTCCGGTTCTGTCTCCATGACGGACTGCTGCCTCTCGCCGGACTCGTGGACGTTGCGGCGCTTTTCGAGCGCGAGACCATTCTCGAGCTCGACGATTCGTGGCAGATCGTCCGCGCCGCGCGCTCTACGCAGTCCGTCCGCGAGACATTTCTCCGGGTCGACACCTATCCCCGCCTCACCGCCGTCGCGCGCAACATCCCCGATCTGGGCGAGCTGATCACCAAAACCAACAAGTACTTCACGCGGGATGGCAAGCTGCGCGAAGAAGCTTCGGCGGAGCTGCGGGCCATCCGCAACCGTGTGCACCAGAAGCGCACGGCGATTCAACGCATCCTCAACGACATCATGAACCGCAGCGGGGATGCCATTCAGGAGCCGCTGATCGTCATCCGCGGCGACCGCTACTGCATCCCGGTCCGCAGCGATCACCGCACTGCCGTTCCCGGAATTCTCCACGAGCGCTCCGGCTCCGGAGCGTCGTTCTTCATCGAACCGATGGCATCGGTGGAACTGAACAATGATCTCGCCGACCTGCTCATTCAGGAGCGCGAGGAGATCGCGCGCATCACCCGATTCGTGTCACAGCTCCTGATCGACGGAGCAGACGCAATCACCACGGCGATCGCCATCGCCGGCGACTTCGATTGCCTGCAGGCCTGCGCGATCTTCCACCGCAACATCGACGCCTCGCGTCCTGCCTTCAGTGCCGATCGACGGCTGCACATCGTCGACGGCCGCCATCCGCTCATCGACGAACGTGTCGCTGCGTTGCGGACAGAAGCGTTCGGCGAGGAGCCTTCGGATCAGAAGGTCGTCCCGCTCACGATGGAGCTCGATGCCGAGAAGACCGCCCTGGTCGTCAGCGGGCCGAATGCCGGGGGCAAGACCGTCGCCCTCAAGGTTGCCGGACTGCTCGTGACCATGGCCATGAGCGGCCTCCCCGTTCCGGCAGCGGACGGCACCGTGATCCCCTTCGTCGACTCGTTGCACGTCCTCATCGGGGACGATCAGAGTGTGCTCGAGCACCTGTCGACCTTCTCGGCCTACCTGGTGCGCCTGAAGCGCGTTCTCGACCGCGTGACCAGCCGCTCCCTGGTGCTGCTCGACGAGCTCGGCTCCGGGACTGATCCGGAAGAAGGTGCCGCCCTGGCAGCGGCCGTCATCGAGCATCTCCTGGAACGTGGAGCACTCCTGATCGCCACCACTCACCTCTCGGCCTTGAAGAGTTTCGCCGTGAACGACGGCCGCATCGTCAACGCCTCGATGGAGTTCGATCTGGCCACGGGCCAGCCCACATATCAGATGATCACCGGCATTCCGGGCCGCAGCCGCGCCATCGACATCGCGCAGATGATCGGTCTCCCCTCCTCAGTGATCGCCAGCGCCCGTGAGCGCCTTGGCGACCGCTACGGCGAGACCGATCAGCTCCTGGCCGAGCTCCAGAAGCGGATGTCCGAAATCCTCCGGCAGAGCGACGAGGCCGCCCGCCTGCGGCGCGAGCTGGAGGGCGAGCGCGCGAAGCTGGCCGTCGAAGCGGAGAAGCTGGAGAAAGAGCGCGCGCGGGTCGGCAGCTCCTTTCGCGACGAGCTCGAACGCCTGCGCGACGACGTCGGCCGCCAGCTGACGAACGAGCTGAAGCACCTGCGGGAGCTCGACCGATCGGCGCGCGCGAGCGTGAAGGCAGCGGACGCCGTCCGAAGCATCACCAGCCCCGTCGACAAAGCGATGGAGTTCCTGCCGGCCGAAGAGGGCGAAGTTCACGTCGGCGACCGTGCTCAGCACCGGAAATTCAAAGTGACGGGCCAGGTCGTGTCCATCGACGGCTCCAAGGCCGTGCTCAACGTGAACGGACGCAAGATGACCGTCGACACCGGCGATCTCGTCGCCGTGGGTGGAGGAGCAATCTCCTCGCCTCAGCGAAGCAGACGACCTGTGACAGCGGGTTCCTCCGACATCGCCGAGGTCTCGGCGGAGTTGAATCTGATCGGCCAGCGTGTGGACGAAGCGCTCGACGAATCCGACAGGTTTCTCGACCGTTCTCTGCTCGAAGGACGTCAGGCGGTGCGCATCATCCACGGCTTCGGCACCGGCCGGCTGCGTTCTGCGATCCGCGAACATCTTCGCAAGCACCCGGCGGTGAAGTCATTCCGCCCGGGGGAAGAAAACGAAGGAGGCGACGGTGCAACGGTGGCGCTACTTTCGTGAGGCTGACCTGGAGTGCGGACGTCCTCGTCCGCAGCCGCCGGGCGTCCCCGCCCGGCGGTTTCGACACAACCGAATGAAAACGATCGGACGAGGACGTCCGATCGTTGCGGACGAGGACGTCCGCACTCCTTGAACGATGGCATTTGTCGATCTCAATGACGCAGTGATCGCGCAGGTCCGCCAGGCGGCGGACATCGTGGAATTCGTCTCTCAGGTGACGCCGCTGAAGATTGCGGGGAAGAGCCACAAAGGACTCTGCCCGTTCCATCGCGAGAAGACCCCCTCGTTCACCGTCGATCGTGCGAAAGGTTTTTTCCACTGCTTCGGCTGCGGGGTGGGCGGCGACGTCTTCCGGTTCCTGCAGTTGAGCGAGCGCTTCACGTTCCCTGAGGCTGTCGAGCACGTTGCCGCGCGGGTCGGGATCGAGCTGCCACGAAAACGAAAGGGTCAGCGCGAGAACGAGAAGGATGACCTCCTGGAGGTCCTCGACGAGGCCTCCGAGGCGTTCCACCAGGCGCTGAAGTGGACGCCTAACCCGGCGGATGACTATCTGCGGAAGCGGCGCGTTCCGGCGGAAGTCATCACCAAGTACGGCTTCGGATACGCACCCGATTCATGGGACTACGTGCTCACGCGGCTCACTCGGAAGCACGGCGAGAAGAAGCTGGAGGCGGCCGGTCTGATCCAGCCGCGCAAGACGGGCAGCGGTTTCTACGACCGCTTCCGCAACCGGCTCATGATTCCGATTCACTCGGAAACCGGCGCCCTGGTCGGTTTCGGTGGGCGCTCGCTCGATGCCAGCGAGCCGAAGTACCTCAACTCTCCCGATTCGGAGGTCTTCAACAAATCGAGGCTGCTGTACAACCTGCACCGCTCCAGGGACGCCATGCGGCGCATCGACCGGGCCATTCTCGTCGAAGGCTACTTCGATGCGATCGCCATCGATCACGCCGGGGTGGCCGGCGTGGTCGCGTCCATGGGAACGTCGCTGACGACCGGCCAGGCCTCGTTGCTGCGGCGCTTCGCAAGGAAAGTCGTCATCGCGTACGACGGCGACGACGCCGGCCGTAACGCCACACTTCGGGCGGCGCCGATCCTCCTCTCCGCCGGCATCGACGTGCAGGCGCTCGATCTGATGGGCGAAAAGGATCCCGACTCGCTCGTGCAGAAGTTCGGCGTCGATCGCTTCCTCGAGCTCCTCGGCAATGCCACCGACATCTTCCAGTTCGCCCTCAAGCAGTGGGCGGCGGACCTGAGCCAGCTGTCCGGCCGTGAGAAGTCGGAGCGGGTGGAAACCTTCGTTCCGCTGCTGAGCGCCGTCGCCGACCCTGTTGTAAGGAACGACGCCGCGCAGAGGATTGCCGACGCCTTCCGGCTCGAATTCGACACCGTCTGGTCGCGTGTGAGGGGGAAGGCGCAATCAGCGGCCACTGACCGGCGGCCGTCGGCGCCCGGCTCCACAGCCGAGAAAATGATCCTGACGGCAGCGGTTCAGGGGCGGCTCCCGCGAGAGGTGGCGGGGCGGCTTCGGGAGGAGTACTTCGGGGATGCTTCGTGCCGAACGCTCTTTTCTATCATAAAAACCGCCATTGTTACAGGCGAACCTATTGATTTCGCAGCGGTAGCAACCCATCTTAGGGGCGAAGCCGAGCTCACGCTGCTCTCTGAGCTGACCCTCAGCGAGGATGTCGACGACGCAACACTGCAACGGATCGACGAGAACCTCCGACCCCTGGAGCGGCACTTTCTCGAGCAGCGAATGCTGGAAATCCAAAGAGAAACCGTGGAGGCGGAAAAACGTGGTGACACGCAACGCGTGGACGAGCTTTGGTCCGAGAAGCGCGAACTCTCCCGTATGTCAAGTACGCTGAAATAATTATCGTCCTCAAAAGATTACGTGACTGACCTCTGCGAGCGATGGTTTGACGGAGTTGCCGCCACCCCCAGGCGGCCGCTGCGTCAAGGTCTCGCAAGCAGACCGTAGGACCGTTCGATCCGTTGTGCCCAGGGTGAGCTGACAGCTGCCCGGAGAGGAGCGACAACCCATGACATCACGCCTGCGCACTTCGAACCTCGAACAGGAGACCAACTTTGAAGAGGGGGTTTCAGATTTGAGCGTCGAAGAGAAGTACGCTGAGGTGAAGCAGCTCATCGCCATCGGAAAAGAAAAAGGATTTCTCCTCTACGACGAGATCTACGAAGTCCTCCCGGAAGAAATCACCAGCCTTCCTGAAGAGCTCGACGAGATCTACATCCGCTTCAACGACCTCGGCATCGATGTCGTCGAAGACGCCGAAAAGCCTCTCCAGACATCCACCAAAGGGATGGTCACGATCGACGGCACGATCGAAGAAAAGGAGATGGACCAGCGCGAGGAGGTCCAGCAGGACATCATCGCCGCCTCCAGCGGCATCGTCGACAAGACCAACGACCCCGTCCGCATGTACCTGCGCGAGATGGGAACCGTCAAGCTGCTCGACCGTCAGGGCGAAGTCGACATCGCCAAGCGCATCGAAAAGGGCGAGCGCCGGGTCTACAAGGCTCTCTCTCAGAACCGCATCATCCGTGAAGAGATCCTCAAGATCTTCGACGCGGCCAAGAAGGACTCCCGGGTCATCAAGGAAACCATCGATCTGGCCATGCCGGACGACGACGGCAGCGTGGCCGTCGAGATGGAGAACGGCGAGCCGAAGATGCCGGCCGCCACGGCGAACAAGATCAACGACATCCTCTCCATCTTCGAGAAGATCGCCAAGCTGGACAAGAAGATCAAGGACGCCAACGGCAAGATTGCGGACCCGAAGAAACTGACCCAGCGCGCACTGGCCACGGCGCACAAGTCGATCGAGAAACTCGAGCTCGATCTCGCCAACGAGCTCCGCCAGATCGACTTCACGCCCGCCAGCCGCAATCGCATGATCAACAAGCTCAAGGACATCGACGGCGAGCTTTCACAGGCCTCTTCGATGATCCGCAAAGACGAGCAGGCCTTCAAGCGCGAAAAGGACAAGACCCGGCGCGACTTCTACCGCCGCCGTCTGCAGAAGTACCAGGAAAAGCTCGTCGAGCTGGAAGGGTTCTACGGCACGACTCACGACGAGCTGAAGAAGACCATCCGCGAGATCCGCTCCGGCGAAGAGGAAGCCGATCAGGCCAAGCAGGAGCTGATCGTGGCCAACCTCCGCCTGGTGGTCTCGATCGCCAAGAAGTACACCAACCGCGGCCTGCAGTTCCTCGACCTCATTCAGGAAGGCAACATCGGCCTGATGAAGGCGGTCGAGAAATTCGAGTACCGCCGCGGATACAAGTTCTCCACGTACGCCACGTGGTGGATCCGTCAGGCCATCACCCGCGCCATCGCCGATCAGGCCCGCACCATCCGCATCCCGGTGCACATGATCGAGACCATCAACAAGCTGACCCGCACCTCCCGCGCACTCGTGCAGGAGCTCGGTCGCGAGCCTCAGGCCGAAGAGATCGCCCAGCGCATGGACATGCCGGTGGCGAAGGTCCGCAAGATCATGAAGATCGCGCAGGAGCCGATCTCCCTCGAGACGCCGATCGGCGAAGAGGAAGATTCGCATCTGGGGGATTTCATCGAGGATCGCGCGGTCGTCTCCCCCATCGACCACGTCATCGTCTCCAATCTCAAGGAGCAGACCAACAAGGTTCTGCGCACGCTCACCCCGCGCGAAGAGCAGGTGCTCAAGATGCGCTTCGGCGTGGGCGACGGTGCCGAGCACACGCTCGAGGAAGTGGGACGTTCGTTCAACGTCACTCGCGAGCGCATCCGCCAGATCGAGTCGAAGGCGCTTCGCAAGCTGCGCCATCCCTCCCGATCGAAGAAGCTGCGTCCGTTCCTCGACGCGACCTTCTAGCCTCACGCATTCGAATGATTCAAGGGCGGCCTCCGGGCCGCCCTTTTCGTTTGCGCATGCCGGCTGCGAGCGTGCAAGAACGCGCACTTGCGCCGTCGTTCTGAGAGGCTGTGCAGAACACCCTCACCACAGAGGCACAGAGGACACAGAGAAAGACGGAGGAACACTCCTCAGTGTCCTCTGTGCCTCTGTGGTGAGAGCCTTCAGCAAGCGCTTTTTGTTAGCATGGCCGGAAATTCGTCGCCATCGAGGACCCGTGAAACCCTTCGTCATCGCCACGCTCTGCGCCGCTCTCGCCGTTCCCCTCTTCGCCGCCGGCCCTTACCACCTGCAGTTGGAAGCCAATCCCTCGGCGCCGTTTCCTTTCCTGGGAAAGTTCGGAACCGTGACGATTCACGTCTACGGCAGCGGCGTCCGCGCGGAAACCTTCTGGCTGAACGGCTTCAGCCGCAACAGCGCTCGCACTGTCACCGTCGAGAATCCCCTCGGCCGCATGTACACGGACATGCCGCTCGCGGAGATCTCACTTCTCGTTCGCAAGCTTGGTGGAGCGTCGCTCGGACCACTGTCGTCTCCGCCTGAGCGGGTCGCTGCACCGGTCGCTGGAAAAGTCCGCGGACTGGATGCCACCCGCTATCGTCTCGTCTACGGCCCCGAGGCATGGATCGACGTCTGGACGACGCGCGCGATGCCGGATAACCCTCAGTTCCGAGCCATCGTCAACGAGTTCGTCGCCGGCGTCTCGCCCGGCGCCGCCGCGGTCGCCAGGAACATCCCTGGGACGCCGATCTACGTCGAGCTGAACTTCCGCCGTTTCAAGAAGGTGCCTCTGGTCCGTCTCAAATCGTTCTCGTCGAACAACGAGGGCGAACGCGACGCGCTCAGCGTCGGGACGCTCTACTTCCGGGCTCCCCTGCTCGAATCCATCTGGAAGTAGGCCACCCCGCCCGCATCAACAGCGCGGCGGCGGGCGCAAAATCGCCTGACAGCACCGCGGCAAACTCCTCAGCCTGTAGCCGTTCTGCGTGCTCGAGCGACGGGGGCATCCCCCCAGCAGAGCGTGCCAGCGACGAGCAGAAGTCGTTTCGTATCAATTGGGTGAGAAGAGCGTAAACTGTAGCACACCGCTTTGTGCAACAGGCACGGCGATTGAAATACAAAATGCGAGCGTTTTTCCAGTTGAGTTTTCGAGAGAAAAACGTATCATGGTAATCATGCACAACACGGGAATGCGTCCATCCGGTTGCAATAATCGGCCGGTGTAGGTGTTTCCCCCAGTACAGGTTTCCAGTGCGGCAGAGGCCGCATGTTCATTGAATCAGTTCAATAGTTCCCGCTCCTCCCCTCTACCTCGGGGTGAGATTGGAGCGGTCGATCCGGTCCGCGACGTTGGCGAGGTGGGTCACAGCCATGGACGTGACGCTTGTTGCGGGAGCGCCGGAAATTCATGGGGGGAGGTACGAAAATTCGCATGGATTGTTCCAATACACCTGAGGGGGCTACTCCGTAGCACCTACCCCGGAAGGGCGCCCTAACACGGCGCCCTTTTTCTATTTCAGCAATTGAGAAATGGCGCCTCTCGGCGCCGTTTTCGTTTTCTCCAATACCTGCGTGTCATCCCGAGCCGGTTAACGGCCAGAGGCCGGTGGAGCGGAAACGACCCGTTATGCTGTAGGGGCGCACAGCAGTGCGCCCGCTCTCCCGTTGAGAGTTGCGTTTGCGGGCCTCTCAGCCGATCGCATCTCGCGGGGACCTTCCGCCGGGCGAGACGCCCGGCGGCT
>JADGOA010000102.1 GCA_017883215.1 Thermoanaerobaculia bacterium
GTCTTGAAGCGCAGCGAGAGTTGGATCAGCGCGCGCTGCGCGGTGAGCCATCGCGCAGCGCCTGAGACAGACGCGCCTGGAAGCTCTGGAACAAAGATCACAACGACACCCGCAGCGGCGCACGCAGTCTGTACAGCGGGACAGAACACCTTGGGTGGCGCAGCCGTCAGCCTTCGGCAGTTGTCGAGCGCTGCGCGGAACGCTTCCGCATTGTAGGGATCCGCTTTCCGGCTTGCGGCTTCGATCTCGCCGCGTTGCAACCACGCGGACACCGCATACCGGTTTCCCTCCCTCGTGAGCGAACGACGAAAGGCGACCTCGGGCCTGCTCCATGTGGCCTCCCACGCTTGCACGGAGGCTACGCGAAAGAACGCAAAGAGTCCCTGCACGTAGTCGGCTTTCCTGAGGCAGGCCTCGATCCATCCCAACCTCGCCATTTCCTTGCAGGGGAACTGCTTTGCCCACTCGACCGTCTCCGGGGCCACGACTGCAGTCTGGCGCGCGGAACGGGCGAGCGAGGTCCGATAGGCAGTCTCCCGGGCGAGCCAGAAGGACGCGGGTATGCCGAGCACGTTTTCGAGCTGGAACGCTGTCTCCGGGAGGATCGCGGTCTTGCCCTGCACGATCTCATTGATCGTCTTGGTCGGCCGGCCGATCCGTCGCGCAAGCTCCGTTTGGGACATGCCTAGTTCCTCGAGAGTTTCGGCGAGGGTGTCGCCTGGAGGAGAGACGCGCCCCGGGGAGTACTCGGTCTTTGCAGAATCAGTCATGGTAGTCCTCGATAGAAAGTATGTGGATTGCGGTGACGGCGACCCAGTCCAGCCCGCCGTCCGGCTTCAGGGGAGCTGGGATATGCATCGGACGAAAGATGATGCGCATACCGTCGTGCGCACGTACGGACAACTCACCAGCCCGGCTGCCCTTTAACTCTTCACATCGTGGACCCGGCAGCAGGCCGATGACGGCGAGATTCTCGGCAGCGTCGAGCTCGTCGAGGCGTTGCCGGATCTTTTTCATGCCCTTCTCTCCGAACTGCTTTCGCAGGAGCTTCTCGCTGTTGCAGAGCACGCGCAGGCCCGAATTCTTGAAGGAAAGAAGCACGTGGAGTCGGAGTATTAACCTTTGGGGTTATCATGTCAATTGTCACGTGTGGTAACCGCTCACCACATTGAGAAATTGCCGCACGCTTTGAGGATAGCAGGTCACAGGTGAGGGGGCCAGACCCTTGTTCTCCTTGTTTTCACGACACAGATCGGGACACCTCTCGATCCTCGCAACGTGCTGCTGCACTTCGCACGCGTGCTGAAAGCCGCAGGAATCACGCACGTTCGATTCCACGACCTTGAGAGTCGATCCGAGGGAGCCTCGGTGTCAGGAGGTTCTATGAATCGCAAGAGGCTTCGGAAATTGCAGGAGTCGTTCGAGAAGCGGGACGGCAGGTTCTGGATGAGTCCTGACGCGCCGCCGGAAGTCACGGCTGCGCTCCTCGAGCAGTTGCTGGATTGCCCTGACTGTCGCGTAGCAGTGCTCGAGGCATGCAATGGAGATGAACGTGAAGAAGTCGACATCGACGCGACGATTCGCGCATTGGCGCTGCGCGGCGATCATTGAGGTTGCGGTTGCGGTGACAGAAAACGTGCCGAGGCCGCTCCGCAGCTCCTCCAATGTGAGAGAATCCCGCCGTTCCGACAAATGATTCTGGCTCCGGGCGAGATCTCTCGCCTCGGTTGCTCTGTGCACGTTCAGGGAGGATGACATGTCCAGACCGCGCGGATTAGCTCTTTTCGTTCTCGTTCTTGCACTCGCGATCCCGATCGATCTCGCTGCGCAGAACAGTCGGGCGCCACGGCGGCGGCCCGCCAATCCGATCGTGGCAGACGAGATCACGATCCTCCAGACCACGGATCTGCACGATCACGCGAACGGGGCGGGCCACGTCGGACTCGACGTCGATCCTGCGACGGCGACGAGCACGACCGGCGCGTATTCGCGCATCGCCTCCTACATCACCTTTGTGCGTGCGACGGCGGGCCATCCCGTCATCCTGGTCGACTCCGGCGACTGGACGATGGGGACGCTCTACGACCTGACGCTCGCCAGCCGGCCGCTCGCGCTCTATTTCCTCAGCGCGATGAAGTACGACGTGGTCACGCTCGGGAATCACGAGTTCGACTACACGCCGCGTGGTCTTGCGGGAATGCTCGCGGCCGCGAAGAGCTCGTTCAACTTCCAGACGCCGATCGTCGCGTCGAACATGAATCTCGGCGGGAACGCCGATCTCGCGCCGTTCTACGGGAGTGGGAAGGCGATCCAGCCGACGTATGTGGAGACCCTGGCTGACGGGATGAAGGTTGGCTTCATCGGCCTGATGGGCGAGGCGGCGGCAATCGACGCGCCCGCGTCGGCGCCTGTGACATTCACTCCGCTCTCTTCGAGTTACGCAGCAATTCAGTCGATGGTCGACGATCTCCGGAAGAACCAGGGCGCGCAGATCGTGATCGCGCTCTCCCACTCCGGGACCGATCCGAGCGGCAACTCCGGCGAAGACATCGATCTGGCGCGCCATGTCCGCGGAATCGACGTCCTCGCCTCGGGACACACGCACACGCCGCTCTCGACAGCGCACGCGGTGACGAACGGAACCTGGACGACGCAGCTGATCGACGCGGGCGCCTTCGGCACGAATGTCGCGCGCCTCGATCTGCGCGTTCAGCCTACGGCGACCGGGACGACGGCCATCAACTTCGATAACGTGCCCATGACGGACGCGAGCCTGGCCACGATGCGCGCCGGGCTGAAATCGGACCCCGCCACGACAGCACTCGTCTCGGCCACCGATCAGCAGCTCAACAGCACGCTCGCGCCTCTTCTGTCGCAGTTCTTCGCCGACTTCAGCGCTACGAACCTGGGGAAGGGGATCTATCACCCGGCCGGCGTCGCGACGCAGGACATGGTGTCGAACGACCGCAATCCAGTCCTCTCGCCCAACGGCCTCGGAAACCTCGCCGCCGACTCGGTGCGCAATGTTCCGAACGCGATCATCGCGCAGACCCTGGCGGCAGTCGGAGGGAAGCCCGCGAATTTGCCGGGCTACGACTTCACGCCTTATCAGCTCGGCGTCGTCGGCACCGGCGTGCTCAGAGCCACATTGCCGGCGAAAGTGCCGCTGACCTTTGCCGACATCTACAGCGTCCTGCCACTCGGGATCTCGCCGGATTCGACGCAGCTGCTTCCGATCGGGTATCCATTGATATCAACATACATCGACCCTGCGGACGTGAAGAAGATCGCGGCGCTGCAGCTCGTGGGTCAGAGCAACCTGGTCTCGTCCTCGTACTATCTCAACATGTCGGGCATCCAGTACACGCTGAATGCGGCCGAGGCGTACACATACTTCAAGTACGCGACGGCCGCGGCGGTGCTCAGCATTGCGAACGAGAAGGCAGCCGGCGGTTCTGCAGCGGCGGGGCAGGCAGTCGGCGCGATGTTCAACATGGGCTACGACCAGGGCGCCGGACTCCTGGCATTGAGCAAGGCGGGGAATCCATACGCCACGGCGATGGTGAAGCTCAACGATGCGAGTCCCGATGCGACTCAGACAGCGGCAGACCTCAAGACGCTCGGAGAAGTCGGATCGGCGGCGATCTACGGCACCGGCCAGGTCAGCGCGCTCGTGGCCGCGAAGGCGGTTGCCGCGATCGATACCGTCTCCGGATTCGCGTCGAGCGACATCCGGAACACCGGAACGGTGACGCCGCTGAGCGCGACGACGCGGGTCCGCGGCGCGGTCGACCTGTACGGGATTCTCCTGCTCAACGCGGTCGAATCGCAGTACGGAATCAAGATCACGCCGTATCAGTCGGCAACCGGCTCGACCGTTCTGTCGTCGAGCAACATGGCTGCCGTGCTCGCGAACCGGGTCAACGCGACGCCGGCGTCTTCGACAATCCAGGAGCTGAAGGAATGGATGGCGCTCCTGTCGAACGTCGGCACCGCGTTAGGCGGCTCGATCGGTCCTGAGTACGCGTCGACGCCGATCTTCACGCAGTTCACGACTGCCGGCAGCGCGGTGCAGGTCCGCAATGCGAGCTATCCGCTCGCGTCGATCGGCCAGCTCGCCGGAACGATGTCCGCGCTGCAACAGGCACCGTGAAAGGTCTGCTTCGACAACGGGTGGACAAAGCACCATCCGCTCTCGGCCGTAACGATCCTTGCCCGTGCGGGAACGGCATTGAATTTAGGAAATGCCATGCAAGACCGAAGCGGGGTCAGGTCGGTTCGCTTCCATCGGGCGTATTAGAATTGATCGGCGATGACGGATGACGAACTGAAGCGTCTGCTGGAGACGAACTCCGTGGACCTCCGCCGCCACTTCGAGATCACTGCGGAGAGACTGAAAAACGAACTACAGATCGTTGCTGAAGCTGTCGTTCGGGTCGATCAGAAGCTCGATCAAAAGCTCGCCGAATTGAATGACCGGATGGATCGAAGGTTCGCCGAGACGCAGGCAATGATCAAGTTCTCTCCATGATGAAGAGCCCACGCACCGCGCGAGCGAACCGCTCTCCTCGCATTTCGAAGGCCACGCTGACCGCGATGATCGAGGAAGCTACGGTCGACTGCTATAACGAGTCGGAACAAGTCTGCGGCTGGTTCACGATGATCGACGAGAACCTCGCGGTTCCGTTCGATGCGATCGTTCTCGGGGTAACAGTCACCGTCGAGCGTGTCGACGTGACCGAGACCGATCAGATCGTCGCTATTTGCTGCCGCGGACGACACCGGCAATCGATTCCTATTCTCGATCTTCCACTTCCCATTCGGTCTCCCGACGGTTGGGAGTGGATTGAGGCGTACCGGCTGTGGGTCACGTGAGTCGATCATCGCAGGCCGGCGCGTTGTATTTTCGAGATGAGGGACGGCTTGCGCGCGTGCTCGGTCCGCAAGACGTCGAGTCGGCCCAGGAAGGTCGATTCTCGGCCGTGCGCTGCGGCTGCTTCGCGCGGATCCACGAGCAGAACTACCGCGCGGTCGTAGCTCGCGGGCTTTTTCGTCGCAATCAGGCTGTCGATCTCTTCCCACGGGATTTGTGGCTGGCGGGATTTGGTATCTTCCGAGAGATTCTTGACGGCCTGGCCGATGACCTGGAGCTTGCGAAGGGTCGCGTCCTGCCGCATACGATCAGCGAAGAACGCACCCCGACCTACGTTGGTATACGTTGCGATATCGCTGAGGGCGTCGCGGATGTGCTCCAGATAGGCGCGGTCGTCTTTCACAATCTAGCCGCTTCGGCGAGAATCCGCTGCTCCAGATACGGACTCAGTCCGCCGACAGTCAGCACTTCAACTCGGCGGCCAAGCAGTTCTTCGAGCTCTTGCTCCAACCCGATGATGTCGAGCAGTGAGCGACCCGGTTCAACTTCGACGAGCAAATCGATGTCGCTGTCCGGGCGATCGTCTCCGTGGAGGACGGAGCCAAACACACGGACATTGCTGGCGCCATGACGGGCTGCCATCGAGAGAATTTCGTGCCGGCGCGATCGCAGTTCATCGATCGACATATCACCTAATGATAACTGCTGCCCGCGAAGTCTGGTCCGGTTGATGTGATCAACCCCGGTGACGGGGGGATCGGGGTGTCTATTTCGCGGCTGGTTCGCACTTGCCGGACGAGTCCGGACGAGCTGCAGCCCACATCGCAGGCCAAGATCGCCCGCAGGGGGCGCCGATTCGACTCAAGGCACTTCAGGTCGAGCCGCGTCGAGCAGCGCGCGCCACTCGTGGGCGATGCCCACCATCGCCCGTCGCGCTGCGGGACAAACGCCGGTCATGTGAATGAAGCCATGTCCGAGGCTCGGATACTTTTGCAGGCGCGTCACGGTTCCGGCCGAGGCCAGAGCCTGCGCGTAGGACTCGCCTTCGTCGCGAAGGAGATCGAAGCCGGCCGTAATCACCAGCGCCGGCGGCAGGTTCGATAGATCGGAAGCGAAGAGCGGTGATCGGCGGGCATCAGCGTCGCGCGTGGCCGTTCCGGCGTAATACCGCCCGAAAGCGATGCGATCCTTTGTGGAGAGGAAGAAGCCTTCGCCGAAGAGCTCGTACGATCGCCGCGGCGTGATGCCGTCAGTCGGCGGATAGATCAGCAATTGTGCACACGGCGCTTCTCCACGCGACGTCAGACGGGAGACGACTGTGCTCAGGTTGGCACCCGCGCTGTCTCCGCCGATGGAGACGCTGGTTGGATGGGCGCCGAGCGTTGCAGCATTCGCCTGAGCCCAGGCCAGCGCGGCGGTGGCATCTTCCAGCGCGGCTGGAAACGGATGCTCCGGCGCCAGTCGGTATTCGACGCTCAGGACATGGACTCCGGCGTAGCGGCAGAGCATGCGGCACGGCTCGTCGTGCGTGTCGAGATCGCCGATGACGAATCCGCCGCCATGAAAGTAGACCGTCAGAGGTGCCCCCGGGCGGTCAACCGGCGCGTAGTGTCGCGCGCGCAGCGGGCCGCCCGAGCCGGGAATTTCAAGGTCGCGAACGGCCCCGACCTTCGTCGTGGGGCCGCGAAAGGCGAGAGTCTCTCGGCTATAGCGCGCTCGTCCGGCAGCCACCGTCGGCTCGACCAATCCGGGCACCCTGTGCCGACGCCGAATGGAACGCAACAACTGTAACTGCGGATCGAGCTGCTGCCCGTCGACGATCACCGGCGCTGTGCCGGAGAGCCAGATCTTCACACGATCTGGCAGGTGCGCCATCGCGCGCATGGAGAGGTACGAAACGCGGTCACGCAGCAAGCCGGTGGTTGCCATCCCCGCTCCTTCGCACATATCCTACCTACCGATCGGTAGGTAGGTGAAGAGAATTGCGAGCCGCTGTCTGTTACCAGCTCGACCAGCCCCTGCGCGTGGAAGAGGTCACCATCGACGCGCCGACACGGAACGAGGTTCTGGTGCGGATGGCAGCCAGCGGGGTCTGTCATTCCGACCTTTCTGTCATCACGGGGATCATGCCGGCGAAGCTTCCTTGCGTCCTCGGTCACGAGGGCGCCGGCACAGTCGAGCGCCTCGGCGACGGAGTCGAGCACCTGAAGGAAGGAGATCGCGTCCTGCTGTCATGGGTGACGCCCTGCGGAGTCTGCTATTACTGTCGCCTGGGCACCCCGCATCTGTGTGAGGTCGGCGCTCAAATCAACTCCACCCACCGGCCGGCAGATGGCAGGGCACGCTTGCATCGTGATGGTGCCGATCTGCAAGCGTTCTGCGGGCTGGGAGCGCTCTCGGAAATGGTGGTGGCACCGGCGAACGCTTGTGTGAAGCTCCCGGACGATGCGCCGCTCGACAAAGCGGCTCTGATCGGTTGTGCGGTGATGACCGGCGTCGGAGCGGTCTTCAATACAGCGAAGGTTCGCCCCGGCAGCCGAGTGGCAGTCTTCGGAGCGGGCGGAGTAGGTCTGAATGTGGTTCAGGGCGCCGCGATTTCCGGCGCGGAGCTCATCGTCGCGGTCGACGTCAACCGGCGCAAACTCGAGTTTGCCACCTCGTTCGGCGCAACAGACGTCATCGACGCCTCCGGGCGGGACCCCGTGGCAGCCATCCGCGACCTGACCGATGGTCGCGGCGTCGATTACGCGTTCGAGGCCGTCGGCCGCAAGGAATCGATCGAACAGGCCTACGCCGCCACCCGGAAAGGGGGCACTTGCGTGGTGATCGGGATCGGCTCGCGCAAGGAGTCGGTCAACCTCAACGTGTTCTTCATTCCCGTCATGGAAAAGCGGCTGCTGGGCTGCTGGTATGGCAGCGCTGACGTCCATCGCGATGCGGTGCGCCTGCTTTCGCTCTATCGCGCGGGGAAGCTCAAACTCGACGAATTGCTGACCAAGACGTATCCGCTTCAGGAAGTGAATCAGGCCTTTGCCGACATGACCTCCGGTCTGAATGCGCGAGGACTGGTCGTCCATCGCTGATCTCGACTTTTCTGACACCCATCACAGAGGGTATCGGCCGGCGGCAATCACCGCGTCCGCGATTCGCCTCCGCGCAGCCACGGTGTCGAAGGGAACTGGCGCGATGACGTCTCGTGCTTGCCCTAACCATGTTGCGGCATCGGCGCCATCCGGAATCGCGGCGATCACCTGCCGCGCTGCATGCGCGACGCGATCCGCGGCGTCGCTGGCGTACACGCGCGTGATGTCGATCGCGGCGGCCGCCGCCGCTTCGCCCTTTGCCGCGACGAGCTTCTCGGTTCGTACGACCGCGCTCTCGGCGGCATAGATCTCCATCGCCATGTCCGCAAGGTGCGCGAGAACTTCCTGCTGGTCCACTGCGGCGGAGCCCCACGCGTTTTCAGTAGCGCGGAGCAGCGTCCTTACCAGCGCCTTGGCGAGACGGAGGAAGTGGCGTTCGACGATGAACGGGCGCTCTCCGGCCGACCCCTCCTCTTCCTCCTCGGCCGACAAGTTGCGAAGCAGGCGGGTGCCGACGACGAGACGATTGATCTCGTTCGTTCCCTCGTACAGTCGGGTGATGCGCGCATCGCGATAGGCGCGCTCCGCCGGGTAGTCTCGTGAATAGCCGTAGCCGCCGTACACCTGGAGCGCTTCGTCGACGACCCACGCCAGCGCTTCGCTCGTCCACACTTTGTTGATCGAGCACTCGATGGCGAACGCCTCGATCGTTTTGAGCACCGCGGCACTGTTGTCGGGAGCGACCGATTCGAGAGCGCGATCGGCATCGCCGAGGGTGCGATAGACCATCGCGTCGCCGACGTAGCAGCGAACGGCCATCTCCGCGAGCTTCTGTCTGATCATCCCGAACTCGGCGATGGCGCGGCCGAACTGCTGTCGTTGCAGCGCGTATTCGAGCGCGCGGTTGAGCGCCTGTTTCGCGCTCCCGATGTTTCGTGTGCCGAGCTTGAGCCGGCCGATGTTCAGGACATTGAACGCCACCTTGTGGCCCTGTCCGATCGTCCCGAGAACGTTTTCGACAGGGACGCGTACGTTCTCGAGGATCAGCGCGGTGGTCGAACCGCCGTCCAGTCCGAGCTTCGGCTCTTCGCGTCCGCTCACCACACCCATGTCGCGCTCGACGATGAAGGCGGTGAATTTGTCGCCGTCGATCTTGCCGAAGATGGTGAACAGATCGGCGAAGCCGCCGTTGGTGATCCACATTTTCTGGCCGTTGAGCAGGTAGTACCGGCCGTCGTCGCTGAGCGTGGCGCGCGTACGGGCGGCAAGTGCGTCGGATCCGGCGCCCGGCTCGGTGAGTGCGAACGCGCCGACGAGCTCTCCGCTGGCCAGTCGCGGGAGGTAGCGCTGCTTCTGTTCCGGCGTGCCGAAGTACACGATGGGCAGCGTGCCGATGGCGGTGTGCGCTCCGAGCGAGCCGGCGAACGAGGGCAGGCTGCCGATCTTTTCGCCGACGTATGCGGAGCTGACCTTGTCCAGGCCGAGACCGCCGTACGCCTCGGGGATGTCGATGCGCAGCAGGTCGAGCTCTCCGGCGGCGAGGAGCAGCTCGCGCGTGAATGCCCAGTCTTTCTCGTAGATCCGTTGCGCATGCGGCAGAACCGCCGTGCGCATGAACTCTTCGGCGATGCCGCCGAACATCCGCTGCGCGCTGGAGAGGTCTTCGCGCGTGAAGACGTCCCCGGGGCGTGCCTCGAGGAAGAGAAAGGTTCCGCTCGATCCGGCCGGTCTCGCGCTTTGCGGTTGTCCGATTTCGGGTATTGACGTCGTCATTCGTGCTCTCGTATGCTACCTACCGATCGGTCGGTAGAATAGCTCCACGGCTCGTCGGAGACAAGCAGACGGAGGTGCACTTTGACACCTGGGAAGAAACATCTCGAGAGCGATGGACGCGCCGCCGAGGTCTATCGAACCGCCGCCCAGATCATCCTGCAGAAAGGCTACGACGCCACTTCGGTCAGCGACATCGCCCGCGCACTCGGCATCACGAAAGCCGGCCTGTATCACTACATCCGCGGCAAGACGCAGCTGCTGTTCGACATCATGGAATTCGGTCTCGACGAGCTCGATCGCGAGGTCGTCCGACCCGCCAGACTGATTGTCGATCCGCAGGCGCGTCTCCGCTTTCTGATTACCACGCACGCGCGGATCGTCACCCGCGGCCTCGGAGCCGTTACGATCGTCGTCGACGAGGCCCGCGCTCTGACTGCGGCCCAGAACCGGAAGGTCACGCACCGCAAGCGGGCCTACTTCGACTTTCTTCGCGGCACGCTCGACGAGTTGAAGAAGAACCGAAAGCTGCGCGACGTCGACACCACCGTCGCCGCGTTCAGCCTCCTCGGCATGGTCAACTGGCTGTCGCGCTGGTATCAGCCCGAAGGCCGCCTGACCGTCGCCGCCATCGCCGACGAGCTCGCGGACATGGCCCTGCGTGGACTGCTGCGGTCGACCACGCACTCCAGCCGCGGCCTGCGCGCGATCTGACGAGTCCTCCGATGAACGTTCTCGTCTGCATGAAACAGATTCTCGATCCGGAAACCCCGGCGCGGGATTTTCGAATCGATGCGGCAGCAAAACAAGCGGAACGCGGCTCGGCCGATCTCGTCACGAACATCTTCTGCGAGAACGCGCTCGAAACGGCGCTGCAGTTCCGCAACCGGGGCGCGGACGCGAGGATCACGGTCCTCTC
>JADGOA010000455.1 GCA_017883215.1 Thermoanaerobaculia bacterium
CCCGGTCCCCTCGCCCCGTGCTCCCAATCGAACGGCCGCACTGAACAGATCCGCACGGGGCGAGGGGATGAAGGGGAGTGGGGTCGTGACGACGGCGAAAAACACGGAAATCACAAAGAAGCGAGCAGGGGTTGCGGTACCCCACTCCCCTTGCATCCCCTCGCCCCGCGGACGTTCGTACAGCATGGTTGAGCGTGCCGCGCCGCGGGGCGAGGGGACCGAGCCCCGATGGACAGGCTTGGCTCGTGTCATTGGAAGTCGCCGCAGCTGCGGTCTCTGCGGTCCGCGCTTCCGCGGCCTGCCTTTACAGCGCGCCGCGCACCCAGTCGAGGTTCGTGCGGGCGACGCGGTAGTCGCGGCGGGCGCGGGCGAGGTTGCCTACGGCCATGCGCAGATTGAGCTGGGCGTCTTCGACTTCGATGTGCGTCTTCACGCCGAGCTCGTATCCCTTCTCGGCCATCCCCAGCAGCCGGCGGGCCTGCTCTGCGGTCCCGGTCAGGGCGCGGACGATCTCCGCCGATTCGCGGACGGCGTCGACGGCTGTCCGCGCCTCGAAGGTGACGTTTTCCGTGGCGCGCCGCGTGTCGATGGTCTGCCGTTCGAGATCGCTCTGCGCCTGCAGCACCCGTCCGCGCGTAGCCATGCCGTCGAAGAACGGAAACGATAGAAAGACGCCGCCGTTCCAGTTTCGCGGCGTTCCGGAGAGCGCGCCGGCGGAGAGGTCCGTCCAGCCGTAGGCGGCGCGGAAATCGACCCGCGGCTTGTCGTCGGCTGACACGATCTTGATGAGCTCGCGATAAACGCCGATGCGATGCTCCAACTCTTTCAGATCGGGCCGGCGACGCAGTGCCGTGTCCACGACCTCCTCGACCGGCGGCGGATCGGCGACGGCGATGTCGAGTGTTCCCGTCACTTCACCGCGGAGATCCGGTTCGCCGAGGACCAGCCGGAGCCGCTCGTACGCCGTGCGCACGAGGTTCGACGCGTGAATGACGTCGGGACGGGCATTGTCGACGGCGACCTGCGCCGACAGGACGTCGTAGTCGGTGGCCACTCCGAGGTCGTAGCGATGCTTCGCCTCGCCGAGGTGCCGCTTGCGCTGGGAGAGCGTCTCGCCGGCGATCGACTCGATCTCGCGCGCCAGAAGCACGTCCATGTACGTCGCGGTCACGTCACGCACGGCGGCCTGCCGGTAGGTCTCGAGTTGATCCTCCGCGCTGGCGATCCCTTCCTTCGCGCCGCGAATCGAAGCGCCCACTTTCCCCCACGTGTACAGCACCTGCGACACGCCGAGGCCCGCTGAGTAGGTCCGCTGCGCCGCCGGATAGACGTCGCCGAAGAAGAGTTGATAGGTATTGTCCCAGCTCTTCACAGCGCCGCCTGTGGCGGAGAAGTGTGGAAGCGCTGCAGCGCGCTCTTCGACGTATTTCCCCTGCACCCAGCGCTGGTATTCGCGCGCCTTCTGCAGATCGCGGTTCTTCTCGTTCGCGATGGCCAGCGCGCGATCGAGGGTCAACGGCGGAGCGGGGGACTCGCTGGCGGCGATCTGCGGCGTGACGATGAGGTCGCCGGCGGTGGCTCTCGCATCGTCGCCGCGCAGCGACGGCGCTGCGAGAATGGCCAGTGCCAGCATGACCACCACGCCGGTCCGCGCCGCGCCGACCGGCTGCGGGGTGGCCACGACCCCGCTCGGCTCGACATCGTCTTCGTGGATGACGCTCCCCGCCCACCGGCGCCGGATCCAGATGGCCAGGTCGTCGAGGAGCGTATACACGACCGGAACGACGATCAGCGTCAGCAGCGTCGACGTGATCAGACCGCCCACGACCGCACGCGCCATCGGCGCGCGCATCTCCGCTCCCTGTCCGAGCGCCAGCGCCAGAGGGAGCATGCCGAAGATCATGGCCAGGGTGGTCATCATGATCGGCCGCAGCCGCGTTCGCCCGGCCGTGATCATCGCCTCGCGCCGCTCCATCCCCCGCCGCCGCAGGACTTTCGAGTAGTCGACGAGCAGAATGGCGTTCTTGGTCACCAGTCCCATCAGCAGAATGAGACCGATCAGCGAGAACATGTTCACGGTATCGCGTGTCAGCACCAGCATGCCCGCCATGCCGATGATCGACAGCGGCAGCGAGAGCATGATGGCCAGCGGATCGATGAACGACTCGAACTGCGCCGCGAGAATCAGATAGACGAACACGATCGCCAGAATCAGCGCCTCGCCGAGATAACCGAACGACTCCTTCATGATCTCGGTGTCGCCCGACATCCTCACCGAGTATCCAGGCTGCATCGGGATCGTGGCCGCCGTCTCCAGAGCCTTGTTCGCAGCCGTCCCCACCGGAAGGTTGTCGAGATTCGCGGAGATCTGCACCTGCCGCGACATGTCCTGCCGGCTGATCTCCGCCGGTGAGATCGACCGTTGCACCTTCACGAGATCTGCGAGAGGGACGAGCAAGACCCCGGAGGCGGTCGGCACCGCGACCCGAAGCTCGGTCACCTGACGCACGTCCTGGCGCAGCGCCTGCGGCAATCGCACGCGAACGTCGACAGCCTCGCCGGATTCGTCTTCGTAGGTGGAGATGACCTGTCCTCCGACGAGGGTACCGATCGTCCGGACGAGCATGTCGGTGCCGATGCCGGCGTTCCGGGCGCGCTCGCGATCGACCACCAGCCGGTACTCGGGCAGATCCTGTTCCAGCGTCGCTTCCAGGTCGACCAGGCCGCGGATCTTGTAGAGCTTCGTCTTGATAGCCGCGGCGTATGCCTTCAGCGTCGGAATCTCCTCGCCGCGG
>JADGOA010000456.1 GCA_017883215.1 Thermoanaerobaculia bacterium
CGATAGAATTCGGAGAAACGTGTCACTCACTACTTTGCGGGCTTCCGGACTGTCGATCTTGCTGTTCCACTTGAACTCGAAATCGTCTGGCAGTTTCAAGTAGCGCCGCAAATCGTGCATGCCCTGAAGAACAGCCCACGGCCGATGGAAGCTGACAGCGCCGAGGAGAGTATGGGGCTTGCCCTCGATCATCAGCTCAGAGTCATCGACCGCCCACAGGAGCTCTCCAGGCTTGGCATACTCGGCCATTTCGCGAAGAGCTTCTTCCTTCACGTCTTCCATTCCACCAGTCTCCTCTCGCGCCGCTGTCCTACGTCGCGTAGGAACTGAGAGTTACGCCCCAAACAGCCGCGCGACATCAAGAGTGAACTGCAACGCTGACGTGGTGATCTTACGCTCTTGAGTCATAGAGCCGTGTGAAGAGGCGATCCGCAGGTGCTTGTAGGCGGGTGGCGGGCGTGAGGACTGGCCGATAGCACGCAAAGGCGCGGCTTACGCGGAGCGTCGACATTGTGAGAGGTCTTTGTAGCGCAGTTACGCTGGGCGCGCCGTTCGCACTATAGGTGGCGCGGGGCGCGGAGCTCGTCGAGCCGCTCGAGCGGTGTTGCGTAGCCGTGGCGCTCTCGGGGCCGGTCGTTGAGACGGCGGGCGATGGCGTTGCATTCGGTCTGGGAGAGGGACGCGAGCGAGAGGCGCTTTGGCAGGTACTGGCGGATCAGACCATTCGTGTTCTCGCTCGTGCCTCGCTCCCAGGAGTGGTAGGGGGTCGCAAAGTAGAACTGGAGCTGGACCTTTCGCTCGATGTGCTCGTAGCTGTGGAACTCGGTTCCGTTGTCGGCGGTGATGGTTCTGAACGAGGGGCCGTGCTTGCGCTCGAAGCCTCTGATCATCTGAAGCACACGTTCATTGAGCGCCAGCGCGGAGAGATTCGGCAGTTTGCCGATCAGGACCAGGCCCGTCTTTCGTTCGACGATGGTTACGACCGAGTCTCGCCCCGACCCGTGCACGGTATCGATCTCCCAGTGTCCGAACTCACGGCGCTCGTTCGCTGCCGAGGGGCGTTCCGAGATGTGCCTCTTGCCGGCGAGCTGGCCGCGACGCTCTTTGGTCGCGTAGCGCTTGCGGCGGCGCCTGGTGCGCTGGCGCAGGCAAAGATACAGATGCCCGCCGGCGCGCTTGTTGCCCCAGACGTACTGGTAGATGGCCTCGTGGCTGATGCGCAGGGTTCCGTCCCGACGCAGCCTGCCGCTGATCTGATCGGGACTCAGACCTTCCTCCAGCAGATCCTCCACGAGCATCCACTGCGTTGCCGTCAACTTGCTCCAGCGGCGTGTCCGTGAGCGCCGGCCGTTGGTTCGTTCCTGCGCCTTGCTTGGCCGGTACGCCCCGTCGTGGTGTGCGGCGTTGCGTTCGAGCTCGCGACCGATCGTGCTGGGGTGCCGGCCCATGCGGCGAGCGATCTCTGCGTTCGAGAGGCGCGCCTGTTGCGTTCTCAGCGCGGCCAACGTATACCGCTCCTCGGGGGTGATCTGGTGATATCGCAATGACGATCCCTTCTTGCCGGAAGTCGCTCGTCAGTGTCCCAGATCGCCCCCTCTCGCGCCCGCGTCGTTGCACTTAGTTGTTGAATTCGCGCCGCCCAACTAGCGCCTGCAGCGGACGCGGCCCGCTTCGTTGCCGCATCGCAAGTACGTTACCATTAGCGCGTCGCGGGCCGCGCCGCTGAGGCGCAGGTCCGTTGGGCCGCAGAGGTACACTCGGTACCGATGAAGTTCGAGTGGGATCCGGCGAAGGACCAGCGGAACCAGTCGAAACACGGCCTCGGATTCGAGGAGGCAGCGACGGTGTTCGGCGATCGATCCGCCCTCAGCTGGGAAGACTCTGTGCACTCGGTCGGGGAGTACCGAACGCTCACCCTCGGTTACACTGAACGGCAGCGGCTCATTTTGGTGGCGCACACCGAGCGCGATGGCAGAATTCGAATCATCTCGGCGCGACCGGCCACTTCCGCTGAACGGCGACTTTATGAATCATGATAGTAACGACGACGACATCCCGGAGCAGACGTCCGCGCCTGGTGGAGTTCGAGGGAAGTACTTCGAACAATACATGCAGGGTACGAACGTCGTCCTTCTTGCACCCGACGTAGCCGAAGCGTTCCACGACTCCGAAGCAGTGAACGCCGCTCTTCGGAAGTACCTGTCGGAGCACGGCACGCCGCCGGAGAAGTCGGCCGGCTAACCCGCGCTTGCAGCGGACGTGGCCCGCTTCGCAGTCGCGTCGCAAGTGCGGTAGCATTTCGCGTCGCGGGCCACGCCGCTGAAGCGCGGGTCCGTTAGCCGGCATGAAATTTACGATCATGCGCTTTCGTGCCCGCGAGCCGACCTCGGCGACACATTCATGACAACACGACGTCATTTTCACGAGGCTGAACCATGAATAACATTACGGAGCTCGTGTCGTTCGCACTCGCCGCGCTCTTGCTTCTCTACGCAGGCCTATCACCGGCCCTTGAAGGCCGGCCACCCAATGTGGTCTTCCTCAGCCTCGCGGTCCTGGCCGTTATTCTTTTCATCGCCATCTTGAAGAAGGCCAACCGTGATTCGCGGCCGCGGAGTTAGCGATTCGTTCCGTGGAAGTCCGACCGCTGCGTGTCGGGTACCAGAATGCACCGCCATCTCACACCCGACCCACCAGTTCGGGCGAGATCGGTCTCGGGCACTCACGGCGCCATAGCTGCTCCTGGCGGGCACCGGCCATCGAGGCATGTGATGGCCC
>JADGOA010000457.1 GCA_017883215.1 Thermoanaerobaculia bacterium
CCCGGGGTGGCGGGGGATTCCTCGCCGCGCTTCACCCCTCCGGGGTTCCGCCGGCTCGGAATGACAGTGTCACTTCCGCTCCAGCGGCGCCCGCGCCGTGAAAAGGCTCAGGATGACACGCACGCTCGACGGTACGCACTGTGGTCTGCGGTCCGCGGTCTGCGGTCCGCTTACTTTCCCGGCAACCGTCGCGGGTTGCGCATCAGCTCGACCATCTCGCGTACGGCTTTGTCGAGTCCTACGAGCGCGGCGCGGGCGATGATCGAATGGCCGATGTTCAGCTCCTCGATCTCCGCGATCCAGGCGATCGCATCGATGTTGCGGTAAGTGAGGCCGTGGCCGGCGAAAACGCCCAGGCCGAGCTTCTTTGCGGCGCGGGCGGCCAGGGAGACCTTTTCGATCTCGGCCTGCCATCTGCCGCGGGCGTTCCAGGAGTCGGCGTACTTGCCGGTGTTGATCTCGATTTTCGGGGTGCCGATCTTGTGGCACGTCCGGATCTGCTCGAGGTCTGGATCGACGAAGATCGACACGTCGATGTTCGCTTCGAGCAGCTGCTTGACGACGCTGTCGATGTTGCCGGCGTGAAGAGCGACGTCGAGGCCCCCCTCGGTCGTGAGCTCATCGCGTCGCTCCGGCACGAGTGTCACGCGATGCGGTTTGATGGTCTGAGCGATCCTGACCATCTCCGAGGTTGCCGCCATTTCGACGTTGAGATGCGTGGTCGCGGTCTTTCGAAGCAGTTCCACGTCCCGGTCCTGGATGTGGCGCCGGTCGCTGCGGAGGTGGACGGTGATGCCCTGCGCGCCGGCGAGCTCGCAGAGAACGGCTGCCGCGACGGGATCCGGCTCGTCGGCTTTCCGCGCTTCACGGATCGTGGCAATGTGGTCGATGTTGACGGCGAGACGCATGGCGGAGAGTAAATCATAGTCCTGAGTCCTGAGTCCTGAGTCCTGAGGGGGCGGATGTCGGTGGTCGGTGGTCGGTGGCGAGAGCGTTCGTTCCGCGTCCCGACCTGTGACCTCCGACTCCCGACCCCTCGTCTCCTCAGCACTCAGGACTCGAACCCGGAAGCGGGACGCGCCTTCCGCTGTTACCACCTGCCCGATGCTCTATCGCTTTGAAAACGTCGAGAAGTCGTACGGGCCGCACGACGTGCTGCGCGGGGTCACCTGGCAGCACAATCCTGGCGAGCACGTGGGGCTGGTGGGCCGCAACGGTGCCGGCAAGACGACGCTTTTTCGTCTCCTGCTCAAACAGGAGGAGCCGGACCGCGGCCAGATCCTCCGCGCCTCCGGCATGACCATCGGCCACGTCGGCCAGCATCTCGACGCCGAGCCGGGAATGTCGCTCTTCGAGTACGTGGAGACTGCCTTCGAGCACGTCCTGGCCATCGAGCGGAAGATGCGCGCCATCGAGCACGATCTCGCCGATGCTTCGAAGAGCGCCGCAGAACACGTGAGGCTTCTCGGAAAATACGCGGAGCTGCAGCACGACTACGAGCACGCCGACGGCTATACGCTGCACGCGGAAGTCGACCGCGTTCTGACCGGAATCGGGTTCGAGAAGCGCGAATTCGACCGCCCCATCGCGGAGTTCAGCGGCGGGCAGCAGAACCGGGCCATGCTCGCGCGGGTTCTGCTTACGAGAGTGGACCTGCTCCTGCTCGACGAGCCGACGAACCACCTCGACCTCAACGGCATCGAGTTTCTCGAGGAGTTCCTGCAGTCGTTCCCCGGCAGCTATCTGGTCATCTCGCACGACCGCACGTTTCTCAACCGCACCATCTCGAAAATCGTGGAGCTGGCGCACGGGAAGATCGTCGAGTACCACGGCAACTACGAGCGCTTCATCCAGCTCCGCGAAGAGCGGATGGAGAAGATGGCCACCGACTACGAGCGCCAGCAGGAAATGATCGAGCGCACGCAGGACTTCATCCGCCGGAACCTGGCCGGACAGAAGACCAAGCAGGCCAAGTCGCGCCGGAAGATGCTGGGAAGGATGGAAGAGCTCGAGCGGCCGGAAACCGACGAAACGCTGGCCAACTTCAAGCTCGACGCCGGGCCGCGCTCCGGCGCGATCGCCATGACCGCCGATCGCCTCACGGCCGGCTACGGCGGTGCGACGGTGCCCTTGCCCGCGGGCGCAACCGCCGTCGTCCGCGACTTCTCCATCACCATCCGCCGCGGCGAGCGCTACGCCATCATGGGCCCGAACGGTTCGGGAAAATCGACGCTGCTCAAAACGTTCGCCTCCCGTCTGCCACCGCTGGCCGGCACGATCTCCCGTGGTCACAACGTTCAGATCGGCTACTACGATCAGACCCTCGGCGACCTCGATCCAAAGGGGACGGTCATCGACGAGGTCTGGAATCTCGACCACACCCAGACCGAAGAGCAGGTGCGCAAGTACCTCGCGCAGTTCTCGTTCTTCGAGGACGACGTCTACAAGCAGACGCGCGCGCTCTCCGGCGGTGAGAAGGGGCGTCTGGCGCTGGCGAAGATCATGTACACCGGCGGCAACCTGATGCTCCTCGACGAGCCGACCAACCACCTCGACGTCTACACGCGCGAGGCGCTGGAGGAGGCGCTGGAGCGATTCACCGGCGCGCTCGTGGTCGTTTCGCACGACCGTTACTTCATCGACCGCGTCGCCGAGAACATCATCCTGGTCGAGGACGGGCACGGCGAGATCTACGACGGCAACTACTCCGATCTGGTGGAGCGGTTCAAGGCCGGGACGGCCACACCGGCGTTGATCGACCATTCGCCGGCGAAGA
>JADGOA010000458.1 GCA_017883215.1 Thermoanaerobaculia bacterium
GGCCCTGCCATGTCGATGCTGATTCCGCTGTTGGGATCGCTCGTCCAGGCGTAGGCGGCATCGGTGGCGGCGCTGACGCTGTTAGCGCCGCTCACTGTCCCCGTCAATCCGTAGTGAATCGTGGCCGTCTCTCCATACTCCACGCGAACGAGACCGGGGCCGACGTTCAGCGCGTAGGCCGAGGCGGGAAATCCGTCGACCCGGGCGGGGTGATCCGCGGTGGTGCTCGCGGTCAGAGGAGCGGTGAAATACGCAGGCGAGGAGTCGCGCCCCTCGATCACGTCACCGATGAAACGCTCGAACTCCTTCGCCAGGCGTGGCCGCTGGTCGGCCTCTCCGTCGGTGGACCGCATGAGGATCGTCGTGCCGCGGGGATTGCGACCGTAGACGAACCGGCCGAGCGACATCGCGGTGGTGTGCCAGCCGCGCCCCCCGTTCCGGCCGAGGAATGCCAGTACTCGCTCGCCGGCCGAGTAGCGGGCGCCCCCGACGATGAACATGATCTTTCCACCGGCCGCGCCGCCGTATTCCGTGACGGTGACGATCTCGCTGACGGAGAGACCGCCCTTCAGCACGCGCTCCAGGTGGAGGCGCGATTCGGTGACAATCGCGCCGCTGGCTGTCGTCTTCGATAGCGAGTCGACCACGGTGCCGACGACGATTGCATCCGCCTTTCCGACCAGGTCACGATCGCTGAGCGGGTCGAACACCGTGCCGCGCGCGATCGTGCCGAACAGCACGAGAGCTACCGCACTAGTGAAACACCTGACGGTCCGGGTGCGCATCCCATCCTCCTGTGGCCAATGGCGCGGGCAAGGGCCGCGTCGGGACGATCTGCCGAGAACTTCATTCTATCGCTAGCGCGTATGCCCCAGAACGGCTTCGTGCTAGTCGAGGATCTCAGCCCGATTCCCCTCTTCCGTCAGCCATTGCTTCCGGTCGCCGGCGCGATTCTTGGCCAGGAGCATGTCGATCGAGGCGACGGCGGCGTCGAAGTCCTCGAGAGTCAGCTTCACCAGGCGGCGCGTGTTCGGGTCCATGGTCGTCTCGCGCAGCTGCAGCGGGTTCATCTCGCCGAGGCCCTTGAAGCGCTGAATGTTCGGCCTGGCCTTCAGCCCCTCGGCCTGGATCTGCGCAAGGCGGCCGTCGCGCTCCGCATCGTCGAGCGCGTAGTAGACGTTCTTGCCGACATCGATCCGGTACAGCGGCGGCATCGCCACGAACACGTGCTCCTCGGAGACCAGCTTGCGGAAATGCCGGACGAAGAGCGCGCAGAGCAACGTCGCGATGTGCGCTCCGTCGGAGTCGGCATCGGCGAGGATGCACACTTTGCCGTAGCGCAGCCCCTCCAGGTTGTCCGAGCCGGGATCGACACCGAGCGCCACGGCGATGTCGTGCACTTCCTGGGAGGAGAGGACTTCGTTGGAATCGACTTCCCAGGTGTTCAGGATCTTTCCGCGCAGCGGCATGATGGCCTGGAACTCACGGTCGCGCGCCTGCTTGGCGGAGCCGCCCGCCGAATCGCCTTCCACGAGGAACAGCTCCGTGCGCGAGAGATCCTGCGCCGAGCAGTCGGCGAGCTTGCCGGGAAGCGCCGGGCCGGAAGTCAGCTTCTTCCGCTCGATCTTCTTCCCTTGCTTGAGGCGGATCATCGCCTGATCGATGGCCACCCTGGCGATTCTCTCCGCCTCACCCACGTTGTTGTTCAGCCAGATCGAGAAGGCGTCCTGCGTCACGCCGTGCGCGAACGCAGAAGCTTCGCGGGAGGAGAGCCGGTCCTTCGTCTGTCCGGTGAACTGCGGATTCGACATGCGCACCGAGAGGATGTAGCTGCAGCGCGCCCAGACGTCTTCCGGCGCGAGCTTCACGCCGCGCGGCAGCAGGTTGCGGAACTCGCAGAACTCTCGGATCGCTTCGGTGAGACCGGTCCGGAATCCGTTGACGTGCGTGCCGCCCTGGATCGTGGGAATGAGATTGACGTAGCTCTCCGCCACGACATCGCTGTCTTCGGGCAACCACACCACCGCCCAGTCCACTTCGTGATCGGCCCCTTTGAAATGACCGACGAACGGCTCGTCCGGAATCGTGACGCTCCCCTCGAGCTCCGACATCAGGTACGCGGGGAGGCCGTTCTCGTAGAACCACTCTTCGTTGTCCGCGGGGTTCGTCTCGTCGACGAAGCGCATGTGCAGGCCGGGACAGAGCACCGCCTTCGCGCGCATGACGTGCTTGAGGCGCGGGATGTTGAATTTCGGCGTGTCGAAGAAAGTCTCGTCGGGCCAGAAGCGGACCGTCGTCCCTGTGTTTCGTTTGCCGACCTGGCCGATGGGCTTGAGCTCCGCCTTCTTCTTTCCGTCGGCGAACCACATGGTGTACTCGCTGCCGTCGCGGCGAACCCACACCTGAAGCTTTTTCGAGAGCGCGTTCACGACCGAGACGCCGACGCCGTGGAGGCCGCCGGAGTAGCGGTAGGACTTGTCGGAGAATTTCGCGCCGGCGTGCAGTCGCGTGAGGATGACCTCCACGCCCGAAACACCTTCCTTGGCGTGTTTGTCGACCGGCATGCCGCGGCCGTTGTCCTCGACCGACAGCGATCCATCGTCGTGCAGCGTGACGATGATGAGGTCGGCGTGGCCGGCGATGGCCTCGTCCGCCGAGTTGTCGATCACTTCCTGCGCCAGATGGTTCGGGCGCTCGGTGGCGGTGTACATGCCGGGGCGCTTGCGCACCGGCTCGAGTCCGGTGAGGACTTCAATGGCAGACGAATCGTAGGAAG
>JADGOA010000103.1 GCA_017883215.1 Thermoanaerobaculia bacterium
ACGACGTCTGGTGACGCCAATACGAACGCCACCGTGCGCGTGACCGACACGACGCCCCTGCTCGACGCCGGCTTCACAGCCACCAACGTCGGCAAGGCCGCCATCTGCATGACCTGCCACAACGGTCGTCGCGGTCTGAAGGATGACCAGCACTTCAGTACTACCGCTCTTTCCCAGGCCCCGCACGTCGGCCCGCAGGCGGACGTTCTCATGGGGCAGAACCTGTTCTTCGCGAAGGTCGGGACCCGCGGCTTCCACGCCATGGTTCCGGATTCCTGCGTGACCTGCCACATGAACAAGACCAACCCGCCATCGACGCTCGCCAACAAGAACGCCGACGGCACCTACGGCGGCACGAACCACACGTTCTACGCCAGCACCGACATCTGCTCGAAGTGCCACACCAGCATCACCGCTGATGCGATTCAGGGTCCGGTCATGACGAAGATGGCCAACCTGAAGACGGGCATCGAGGCCGCGCTGAAGGCCACCATGCAGGCGCAGATCCGCGCCGGCAACGCCATCGCCCTCGGCACCACGAAGACCGTCAAGTCCGCCAACGACATTACCGCGGTCGAGTTCATCGAGAGCCACGGCGCCCAGGGTGTGACCGTCACCCTCGCCGGCGGCACCAAGGTCGCCGATCTCTCTCTCGCCACGGTCAAGGTCCTGCGCCCGACTGGTTCGTCGATTGAGCTGCTCGCAGCAGCCGATCCCGCGATCGCCAAGGCCGGCTGGAACTATTGGATGGTCAGCAGCGACAGCAGCAAGGGCGTCCACAACCCAGCGTTCGTGAACTCCGCGCTCGACGTCTCGCTGTTCGCCACGGCTGCGTACACCGCCGCCGTCGCGGCTCCGGCTGCCGGCGGCGGCAACGCCTCCATGGGCGGCGGCCTCGGCAACGGTGCAGGCGCAGTCTCCTGCACCACCAAGTACGTCTACTGGGCAGAGGTCGCAGGCCACATGCCGGGCAACGGCGGCAGCCAGTGGCGGACCGATGTCATCGCCCGCAATCTCGGCTCCAACGATGCGACCCTCAAGTTCTATCTCCACCAGGCCGACGGCTCCAACCTGCAGGGTGGCGGCACGGTCGTGGCCAACGGACAGAAGGCATTCGAGGACATCGTCGCCAACGCCATGAACGTCGGCAACAACGTCGGCGCTCTGGAGATCTGCTCCGATCAGCCGCTGCTGGTCGCCGGCCGTAACTTCAACCAGGCCTCCAATGGTACGTTCGGTCAGAACCTCGACGGCAAGGTCGCCGACCTCGGCTACAGCGCCGGTCAGACGGTCAATCTGATCGGCCTGCGTCAGAGCGACATCTATCGCTCGAACATCAGCGTCACCAACGCCGGCACGACCGAAGCGCAGGTGTCGATCAGTCTCTTCGACGCCACCGGTCTTCTGATCAAGACGTACACCGTGACGGTTCCGGCCGGCACGGTGGTACAGGATAACGAGCCCTACAAGAACCGGGCGAACACCCCCGGCATCGACTGGGGCTACGCCACTGTCACGGTGCTCAAGGGCACGAACGTTCTGACCTCTGCATCGATGATCGATTCGAGGACGAACGATCCGTCAACGATCACGGCCAAGCAGTAACCGCGATCCAGGGGAACAGGAGGGCGGCAGCGCGAGCTGCCGCCCTCTTTGTTTTGGTCGGGGACGTCGACCGTTGCGAAGCGCGAAGGCAGGGCGGCAGACGAAGCGATTGCCGGAGGCCGACCCGACGCCCTACGGTCGCTTCACGCTTTGGGTGACGGGTGGTGGCGCATCGGAAAACATCACCGCCGGACGAGGACGTCCGTCGGTTGCGGACGAGGACGTCCGCACTCCGAACGGCGATAATCAGGGCATGGTCCTCCACGATCTTCTGGCTCGCGATCACGAGCGGCTCGACGTGCTTCTCGAGAGGATCGTCCGCAGCGACGGAACCGTCGACGTGGAAAGTGATGCCGAGTTCCGGCGTGGCCTTCTCCGCCACATCGGCATCGAGGAACGGATCCTGTTTCCGCTCCTCCGAAACGATCCCGCCGGCGCGCGGCTCATCGGACAACTGCATCGCGATCACGCCGCACTGTCGGCGCTTCTGGTCGTGCCGCCGACTTCAGCGGAGGTCGACGCGATACGCGCAATCCTCGCCCGGCACAATCCGCTGGAGGAAGGAAGCGGCGGCATGTACGAGCGTGCCGAGGAGCGGGCGGGGGAGGCGCTGTCGGAAGTGATCGGGCGGGTTCGTTCTTACCCGGAAGTGCCGTTGGCGCGGCACGCGGACACGCCCGTGGTGCGCCGCAGCATCGCGCAACTGGTGCGCGAGGCGGAGGAGGGGTGGCGGTTGTTGGATGCAGAACGTGGAATGGGGAATTGAGGATGAAAGCGTCCAGTCACGGGGTCACCGGGTCACGGGGTCACGAGGTTCCGCGGGTGCTCACCTCGCAACCTCGTAACCCCGCGACCCTGCTTCCGACGAACTAGCCCTTGCGCGCCTTGTACTTCCCCGGTTGAGAGCGGAAGGCGACGGAGAGGCGGTTCCAGCCGTTGATGACGACGATGGCCCAGGTGAGGTTCACGAGCTCCTCCTCGCTGAAGTGCTGCCGCACCTCCTCGTACAGATAGTCGGGGACCTGGCTCTCGCCTACCAGGGTCACGGCCTCGGTCCAGGCCAGGGCTGCGCGTTCGCGGTCGGTGTAGAAGGGCGCCTCGCGCCAGGCGTTGAGGAGGTACAGCCGCTGCTCGCTCTCGCCGGCCGCGCGCGCATCGATCGTATGCATATCAATGCAATACGCGCAGCCGTTGATCTGCGAGGCCCGGGTCTTGACCAGCTCGAGCAGCGCGTGCTCCAGCCCGCAGGTTTCCACGAAGTGGTTCAGCGCCAGCATGGCCGTCATGCCCGCCGGCGATTTCTGCGAATAGTCGAGTCTTGCTTCCATTCCATGTCTCCTTCGGTTCGAGCCGCAAAGCATCGCAGAATCGACCGCCTCGCGCACGAGCTTTCGAGTGATTTTCGAGTGATCAGTGATTAGTGATCAGTGATCAGCTCACTCCGCGTCACCGAACTGATCACTAATCACCGATCACCGATCACTGTCACCACTCACTTGCCCCCGCCGCAGCGATGAGGCACGCTTGAGGATGTCGTGGACGCCGCCTCGCCGAGTATCCCCCTTGCCACCTCCCCTCCCACCCGCGCCGAGCGGCTGGCGTTGCGTGTCATCCAGCTCGGCTCAATCGCCGGCGTCCTGGTGGCGTCGACGTACCGGGTCTTCGATCTCGACCGCTTTCTGATCCCGAAAGAGCTCGCCCTGCACGTCACCGCTTTGTTGGCGGGCGTTCTGGCGCTCCGGGCGCTGCGCAGGACGACGATGACGTCAGTCGACCGCCTGCTGCTCGTCTACCTGCTGCTCAGCGCGCTGTCGGCAGCGACAGCGACGAACCGCTGGCTCGGACTGCGCGCGCTGGCGATCAGCGTCTCGGCGATCGTCCTGTTCTGGGTGGCACGTGCGCTGAGGGAGGCCGGACTGGGGCGGGCGTTGCTGGCGGGGCTGGCCATCGCGGTGGCGGTGGTTGCCCTCACCTCATTGGCGCAGACCTACGGTTTACGGCTGGACATTTTTTCGCTGAACCGCGCACCGGGCGGCACGCTGGGAAACCGAAACTTCGTCGCGCACGCGGCGGCATTCGGGTTTCCGATCGTACTTCTCGCGGCATTGCGGGCGCGGCGGTTCTCTTCCTTTCTCTGGAGTGCCGCCGGGGTGATGACGACGGCAGCAGCGCTCGTGCTGACGCGATCGCGCGCGGCGTGGCTCGCCTTCGCCGCGGTGGTGGTCGTCTTCTTCGTGGCCATGATCGTTTCTGGTCCGCTCCGCCGCGACGGCCGGACCTGGCGGCGCTCGATCGGCGTGCTCGTTCTCGCCGCTCTCGCCGTCGCCGCCGCCCTCGCGCTTCCAAACACGCTCCGCTGGCGAAGCGAGAACCCGTACCTCGAATCGGTGCAGGGCGTCGCCAATTACCAGGAGGGGAGCGGCCACGGCCGGCTCGTGCAGTACGGGCGTTCGCTTCTCGTGGCGCTCCGGCATCCGTTGTTAGGCGTGGGCCCCGGCAACTGGCCCGTGGTGTACCCCAGGCACGCGCCGGACAACGACCCTTCGATGAATCCTTCCGAGCCGGGCATGACGTTCAATCCGTGGCCGAGCAGCGACTGGGTGGCATTCATCGCCGAGCGCGGTTTTGCGGCGGCGATCGTCCTGGCCCTGGTCTTCTTCCGGCTGATCGCGAGCGCGTTGCGCCAGCTCTTCAACGCCGCCGATGCCGGGGAGGGGATCGTCGCCGCGGCGCTTCTGGCCACCATCGCCGGAGCGTGCGTCGCCGGCGCCTTCGATGCCGTCCTGCTCCTGGCGCTGCCGACGATGATCGTCTGGACCGCGCTCGGCGCGCTTTGGACCCCCGATGCCGGAGTCGTCTCGGGCTGGTTCCGCCGCGCTGAACCTCGCAGCTACGCGAGCATCCCCGTCGTCCTCGGTCTCGGCCTCGTCGCGCTGGCCGCGATCGGTGCTGCTCGCAGCGTGGCCCAGGTCATGGCCATGGACACTTTCGCCACCGAGAGCAGTCGCGCCGCGCTCGAACGCGCCTCGCAGATCGATCCCGGCAGCTACCGCCTGCACCTGCGCCTCGCGCGCAACGGCAAACGCAGCCAGCGCTGCGCGCATGCGATGGCCGCCGTGTCTCTCTTCCCTGACGCTGAGGCCGCGCGGCAGGTGAGCCGCGGTTGCCGATGACTGGGTTGCGGGGTCACGAGGTTACGGGGTCAAACGAGGGTCGGGTGGGTGGCGAACATACAGATTCGCGATGAGTGACAAAGGCGCCGTAGGGCACGGCTGCGCCTTGCCGAACTCCGGTGGGCGGGCGGGTGTCCCCCACTCACGGGGATTCGGCACGGCGCAGCCGTGCCCTACGGTTCTGAATCATCAATCTCCGATCTCAAATGGGTGCTCTCACTCGTACCGCAGCGCCTCGATGGGGTCGAGGCTTGCGGCTTTTACCGCGGGGTAGATGCCGAAACAGTCGCGGCGAACCCGATCGCGAGAACCAGCACGACACGGAGCGCGCGGGTCATACGTCCTTCTCACGGCCACTTCTGCAGGAGACGAACCAGGGGAGCGTGTAGCGGGTAGCGTGTAGCGGGTAGGCGATCGTGCCCTCCGACCCGCCACACGCTACAACCTGCCCGCTTCCTACTCGCTACTCGCTCTCCCATGGCAGACCGATTGCGATGAGATTGCCTCGCAGTCCATCGATCTCCAAGGAGAAATCGTGAGAAACCCCAGGAAAACAGCCGCAATATGGGTCGGAACGTCTGCACTGGCGCTTCTGCTCTCCGTGTCCGCTTTTGCGGATTCGCGTCCTCAAAATGAGTCGCGGCGTCAGCAGCGCGACCGCGCCTCGGCCGAGCAGTCGGGTCGTGGCCGACGCGACCGGCCATCGAATCAGGCGCAGACGTATCGAAACAATGAGCGCCGCAGTGCCGAGAACGGCCGTATCGACCGCAACCGCACATATGACAACAACCGGTTTGGCGGCGATCGCCAGCGGGTCGAGGCGGACCAGAGCCGTCGCTCCGCGGACTTCCGCAGTCAGCAGCGCAGCGACAACGGCCAGTACCGTAACGACCGGCGCTCCGGCAACCAGGTGTACCGGAACGATTCACAGTATCGTAACGAGACGCAGCGCAACGATGGCCGGTATCGGAACGACGGGCAGTATCGCAGCGAGGCCCAGCGCAACGACGGCCGCTATCGCAACGATAGCCAGTATCGCAATCAGGGGCGGCGCAACGATGGCCGCATCTCAGAGCTCGGCCGCATCCGCAGCTACTCGCACGAGCGCGGCGGCTACCGGATCTACCTCGACCACGGGAACTACTCGTACTGGATTCCGGAGTCGCGGCTCCTTGGACGCCGGCTCGCTGTCGGCCTCTCACTGCGGCTCGGCGGCATCTTCCGTGGAGGCCTCATTGACGTCGACCTCCTCGGCTGGCCCGGTGATCCCTACTACAACGACCCCTATTACAACGACCGCTACTACAACGATCCGTACTACGCGGGCGACGGATACGGCTACGGTGCGAGCGACGAGATTCGGGGAGTGGTCGAGCGCGTCGACTATCGGAGCGGCACGCTCCTCCTGCGCGACGAGTATCGCGGCGGGATCGTGACCGTGGATATGCGCAGCATCGACCGTCGCACCAGCCGGCTCGATTTCGACGATATGCGGCCCGGCGATCGGGTGACGCTGTCCGGCTCCTGGCTTCGCGGCGGATATTTCGGCGCCGTGCAGGTCGACGCGGTTCAGGCGTACTGATAACGGATGCGGGTAGCGAGTAGCGAGTAGGGTGCCGCTCGCTACTCGCGCACGATAACGGGGCATACCATTAGCGTGATGTCGCCGGTCCGCACCTCGATCGTTTGCGCCTGCGCCGCGGTGCTCGTCACTGTGCTGCTCGCGTGGCACATGGCCGACGCGATCGAGTTGCCGGTGCGCGATGCGGCGATGAGGATGCTGCCCAAGCGGGTGGCCAGTGCGATCGTGATCGTCGCAATCGACGAGAACTCTCTCCGGATGATGTCATGGCCGTGGTCGCGGGATCGCATCGCGCAGATTGTCGACCGAGCGTCCGATGCCGGTGCGAAGGGAATCGTCATCGACGTCCTCCTGGCCGAGGCGCGGAGCGGTGACGAGCAGCTCGCCCGGTCGTTGCGCCGCCTGCCGTCCGTGCTCGTTTCGGCGATCGACGAGCACGGGGTGTGGCTGCTGCCCGTTGCGGTCCTACGTGACGCCGCCACGGTGGCTCATGGCAATTTCGAGTTCGATCACGACGGCATCATGCGCCGGGTGGCCGCCACCAAGCAGACGCGCGATCGCTCCCTGAGCGCCATCTGCATCGAAGCCGCAGCGATGCTGCGCCCGACCAACGTCCCCGTCGGCCAGACGGTGGCTCCCGCGTTCCGAACGCCTCCTTCTTCGATTCCGCTGATCAGCGCGGCGGCGTTGCTGCGCGAACCGGCCCTTGCCGGATCGCTCCGTGGAAAGATCGTGTTCGTCGGTCCGACCGCGCTGGCGCTCGGAGACCGCGTCCTCACCCCTGTATCGAGGGTTCTGCCGGATCCCGGCGTCATGGTCCACGCCGCCGCCACGGAATCAGTCATTCGTGGCGAGACCATCAGGGAGATTCCACCAGTCGGAGGAGGATTGATCGCCGCCGTCGCAGTGGCGCTGGTGGCGCACCGCCGCAACTCGCGAGCGCGCCGCTTGTCGATCGCGGCGGCGTTCGCGTTCGCGATCGCCGGCGGCGGTGTTCTGCTGCTCGCCACGACCGGATTCGCGATTCCGTTCGTCGTCCTCGTGGCCACCGTGTTGATGGCCGCGGCCGCAGCGGAGACAGCGAGCGTTGCAGCCACGCTGCGCCAGAGCAGGGCCGCGGCATCCCGCATCGAATCGCGGCTCGGTATGGCCGCGCGTCCGTCTCCGGAGGACGTTGGCCCGCGTCTCGACCAGATCGCTGCGCGCCTCGCGGAGCTCCGCACACTGGAAGCGGAGTCGAAACGCGTTCTCGCTCACGAGCTGAAGACGCCGCTGGCGTCGATGCGGGGGCTCACGCAGCTGCTCGCGGGATTCACTCTCAGTGATGCGGAGCGGTCGCGCGTCGCCTCGCTTCTGGAATCTGAGGCCGGTAAGCTGCAGTCGATGGTAACGGCGCTGCTCGATCTCGAGCGCCTCCCTCTGCGCGACTTCGAAACGGCCGCGAACGTCGTCGACCTCTCCAACCTCGCCCGCTCGCGCGTCGACTTCCTGCAGGCGAGCACCACGCGCCGGCTGATCGCTTCTTGCGAGGAGGGCGTGCTCGTCCGCGGCGAGGCTTCGCTCATCGAGCGGAGCGTCGATAATCTCGTCTCGAACGCCCTGAAGTACACGACCGGCGCGGTCGACGTCGTGGTTCGCTCGCAGAACGGATCGGCCTTGCTCGACGTCGAAGATGAGGGGCCTGGTTTGAGCGACAGCGACCGTGAACGAGTATTCCAGCGCTTTTTCCGTGCATCCTCCGCGGCCGGCACTGACGGTCTCGGCCTCGGCCTCGCCCTCGTGGCCGAGATTGCGCGATGGCACGGCGGCAGCGTCTCGGTCGAGCGCGCTTCGAACGGCGGATCATCTTTCCGCATCTCCTTTCCGCTCGTCTCCGAATTCGCGAACGCGGGAGCGATGTGATGAGCTGCGTCCTGGTCGTCGACGACGATGCCGGCATCCTCGAAAGCGCCGCCATGACGCTGGAGAAGGTCGGCCATCGTGTGCTCCGCGCCAGCGATGCCTACGAAGCGCAGCGGCTTCTCCGGCAACATCGGGTGGACGTGGTCGTCAGCGACATCTACATGCCCGGTGAGAACGGCCTCGCCCTGCTGCAGTCGATCGCCGAACGGGACGACGCTCCCCGCGTCATTCTGATGACCGGCCGCGGAAGCATCGAGACCACGGCCCTGGCGCACCGCGCCGGCGCTTTCGACTACCTCGCCAAGCCGTTCGAGCTGTCGGAGCTGATCGCCGCCGTGGCCGCCGCGCTGAAGCGCAGCAGCCCCGATGCCGTGGAAACAGAATCGCCCCCCGACTCGCGAATCATCGGATCCCATCGCTCGATGGTCGAGATGTACAAATCGATCACCCGGGTGGCGGCCATCGACGTCCCGGTCCTCATCCTCGGCGAAAGCGGGACGGGGAAGGAGCTCGTCGCGCACTGCATCCACGACCTCGGGTCCCGCGCCGGCGGGCCGTTCGTCGCCATCAACTGCGGCGCCATTCCCGACACGCTGCTCGAGAACGAGCTGTTCGGATCGACGCGCGGCGCGTATACGGACTCGCGCCAGGACCGCCGCGGTGCTCTTTCGCGCGCCGACGGCGGAATGCTGTTCCTCGACGAGATCGGCGACATCTCCCCGGTTTTCCAGGTCAAATTGCTGCGGTTTCTGCAGGACGGTACGGTCACCCCGCTCGGATCCGACAAGAGCCACCGCGTCTCGGTGCGCGTGATCGCTGCGACGCATCGCGATCTCAAGCGGCTCGTGGCCGAAGGCTCGTTCCGCGAGGACTTGTATTACCGGCTGGCGGCTTACGAGATTGCCGTGCCGCCGCTTCGCGACCGCCCCACGGACATTCCGCTGCTCGTTCAGCATTTCAAAGCGAGAACCGCCGGCGAGATGCACCGCGAATCGCTCGCCGGCCCCTCAGCGAAAGTTCTCGATCTGTTCGGAGCGCATTCGTGGCCGGGCAACGTGCGCGAGCTCGAGCAGGTCATCCGCCGGATGGCCATCGATACCGGAGGCCTCCTCGACGACGCGGCCGCGGCGCGCGTTCTGCGCGAGATTGCGCCGCGCTCGGCGCGGGCGAGCGCAGGCGAGGCCGCGAGCGCTGCTGAGTCCGGCGACGAGCTGATGTCGCTCGACGACGCGGAGCGGAAACACATTGTGAGTGTGCTCCGCGCCACCGGCGGGAATCAGACGCAGGCCGCCTTCATTCTTGGCATCGAGCGAAAGACGCTCGCCCGGAAAATCAAGCGATTCGAAATCGCGATCGAGGAAACGTGAAATGAACAAGCCGCTCATCGTGACGCTCCTCGCGTCGCTCGCCGCCGCAACCGTCGCCGCAGAAACGCCCGCCATCGGGTACCGGTTCGAAGATGTCCGCCGCAGCGTGACCGTTACCACCGCGACGCGGGAATTGACGGCGACAAGAGGTCTGCGCGCCCAGAGTGGCGACAAGGTGCACACCGGCTGGTTCGCGTACGCGCTGATCGCCTCGGAGCCTTATCGCGCCCGGTTCGAGATCTTCGCGATGACTGATGTGGAGCTGGCCGGCGGAACACCCGGCGTGCTTCTGTCGGTCGACCGCGGACGCATTCGTGCCGTCTTCGACAAGATCACCGGGAGCGAGCCGCGCGTAGTGAAGACTCCGGGCGCACTGCTGGCCGTCCGTGGGACACAGTTCGATGTGGAGGTCGACAAGAGCGGGCGGACGACCGTCGACGTCTACGAAGGCATCGTCGAGGTGCGATCGGAGTTCCGGCACGAGCCGCTGATGCTCCGGGCAGGCGAGGAATCGATCTTCGGCCAGCGCGAGCCGCCATCGGCGCATCCGATGCCGGAGGATCGGCGCCGCAACGCACCGCCGGCTCGCGGTGAGAATAAGGAAGGCGAGGGTTCCGGCAGGAAGGATGGCCCGCAGATGCCGCCGTCCGCCGGCCCGCACAGCGAGCCGCCACCGGGACAGCAACCGCGCCCCCCGTCGATGATGCCGCCGCAATCGACACCGCGCACGCCCACCCCAACGCCGCCCGCGACCGGCACCCACCACTAGGAATCATTCCGAGTTGGCAGACGGGGCGGGCGCCGACGAAGGGCAGATGATCCTGTCATTCCGAGCCGGCGGAACCCCGGAGGGGTGAAGCGCGGCGAGGAATCCCCCGCCACCCCGGGAGTGCGGGGGATCCCTCGCTGTCCTCCGCCGC
>JADGOA010000104.1 GCA_017883215.1 Thermoanaerobaculia bacterium
GGAATCCCCCGCCACCCCGGGAGTGCGGGGGATCCCTCGCTGTCCTTCGCCGCTCCGCGGCTTCGGCAGCTCGGGATGACAGGCTTGGCGCGTGTCATTGGAAGTGTCGCGCGAGGGATGACACACCGCAACTCGAAAATGACCACCTTCACCTGCCCCACCGAAGACGACACTGCAGCGGCCGGCCGCGAGATCGCGAAGACACTGCCGCCCGACGCTGTCGTGCATCTGGTCGGCGATCTCGGCGCGGGCAAGACGTTCCTCGTCCGCGCCATCGCCACCGCCCTTGGTGCTGACCCGCTGGAGGTGGCCTCGCCGTCGTTTGCGATCGTTCACGAGTACCCGATCCCGAACGGACCTCCGGTCATCCACATCGACGGGTACCGGCTCTCCGACCGCCGCCGCGAATGGCTGGAGATCGGCATCGACGATCTGCTCGCTGGACCGGGAGTGAAGCTCATCGAGTGGCCGAAGCGCGAGTTCGAGCAGTTTGAGAAATCGCATATCGAGATCACGATCAAGGTCGAGGAGGACGGGACGCGAAAGATCGACGTCGCGTGAGGTCTCACCACTCTCCCGCCGAGGGTGTCTCGTACTTCTCATCCCGTCATCCTGAGAGGCTGTGCAGAAATCGGGAGCGTGGCGATACCAGCCTCTCTTTCACCACAGAGACACAGAGGACACAGAGAAAGAAAGGCAGAGGAATAGTCTCTGTGCTCTCTGTGCTCTCTGTGCTCTCTTTGCCTCTGTGGTGAATTCGATTTCCATACAGGATGACGGAGTTTGCGGTGAGGAGCGGGGACTCACCGCTCAGCACTCAGGACTTCTTCTCCCCGCTTCGTCATAATTCGCGATCATGCCGTACCCCGCCATCACCCCCGACGTCATCGCCTCCCACGGCCTCTCGCCCGACGAATACAAACGGATCGAACAGATCCTCGGGCGCGCGCCGAATTACCTCGAGCTCGGGATCTTCTCGGTCATGTGGTCGGAGCACTGCTCGTACAAATCGAGCCGCGTTCACCTGCGCAAGTTCCCGACCACGGGGCCGCGCGTGGTGCAGGGGCCGGGTGAGAACGCGGGCGTGATCGACATCGGCGACGGCTGGGTGGCGGCCTTCAAGATGGAGTCGCACAACCATCCGTCGTACATCGAGCCGTACCAGGGGGCGGCCACAGGCGTTGGCGGCATTCTTCGAGACATCTTCACCATGGGAGCGCGCCCGATCGCCTCGCTCGACTCGCTCCGCTTCGGAGAGCTCGATGCGCCGCGGATGAAGTACCTCGTCGATGGTGTGGTGCGCGGCATCAGCGGCTACGGCAACTGCATCGGCATCCCCACCGTCGGCGGCGAGACGTCGTTCCACCCGTCGTACAACGGCAACATCCTCGTGAACGTGTTCGCGCTGGGTGTGGCTCGCGGCGAGAAGATCTTCAAAGGGACGGCCACCGGCGTCGGCAATCCCGTGATCTATGTCGGGTCGAAAACCGGCCGCGACGGCATTCACGGCGCCACCATGGCCTCGGCGGAGTTCGACGAGGCGTCGGAGGAGAAACGGCCCACCGTGCAGGTGGGCGACCCTTTCACCGAGAAGCTGCTCCTGGAGGCCTGCCTCGAGCTGATGGACGGCGATGCCATCGTCGGCATCCAGGACATGGGAGCAGCGGGACTGACGTCCTCATCCTTCGAGATGGCGGGCCGCGCCGGCACCGGCGTGCGCATGCATCTGGACCGCGTGCCCGTGCGCGAGAGCGGAATGACTCCCTACGAGATCATGCTCAGCGAATCGCAGGAGCGGATGCTCATCGTCGCCAGGCGTGGACGCGAACAGGACGTGATCGGCATCTTCGAAAAATGGGACCTCAACGCAGCCGTGATCGGCGAGGTCACCGACGACGGATTCGTGCGGCTCTGGTGGCAGGACGAACAGGTCGGAGCGATCCCGGTCGACCCGATCTCGACCGAGGCGCCGCTGTACGAGCGGCCGATCAAGCGCCCCGATTACCTCGACCGCGTGGCTCCGAAACTGGAGCGGCAGCCGGTCGACGATCAGGATGTCACGCCCGCGCTGCTGCGCCTTCTGGCCTCGCCGAATCTCTGCTCGAAGCATTGGATCTACGAGCAGTACGACAGCACGGTCCGCACGAACACGCTGGCGCGCCCGGAAGAGAGCGATGCCGCGATCGTCCGCGTGAAGGGGACCGGACGTGCCCTGGCCATGACCTCCGACGTAAACCCGGTCTACTGCTACCTCGATCCGTACGAGGGCGGCCGCCAGGCCGTTACGGAAGCGGCGAGGAACATCGCCGCGAGCGGCGCGCGCCCCGTGGCCATCACCGATTGCCTGAACTTCGGCTCACCCGAGCGGCCGGAGATCATGTGGCAGTTCGCCGAATGCATCCGCGGCATCAGCGACGCCTGCCGCGAGCTGGCGACGCCGGTCGTTTCCGGCAACGTCTCCTTCTACAACGAGACCGATGGGCGGCCCATCTATCCGACGCCCACCGTCGGCATGGTCGGCATCCTGGAGCGGGAGGAGCTGGCCTGCCCTCTCGCCTTCCCGGAGAGCGGACTCGACGTGATCCTGATCGGCGACACGCGCGACGAGCTCGGCGGATCGGAGTGGCAGCAGGCGAACATGCCCGACGCGCTGGCGCTCCCGCCGCGCGTCGATTTGACGCGGGCAAAAGCCGTCGTCGACCTGCTCGTCACGGTCAGCGAGCACCAACTGATCCGCAGTGCCCATGACGTCTCCAACGGCGGCCTGGCCGTCGCGCTGGCCGAGTGCTCGGTGAACGGCCCCGGATGTCATGTCGATCTGATGGGGCACTCCGACGGCCTCGACGCGGTGGCGCTTCTGTTCAGCGAATCTCAAGGGCGGGTCGTGATCTCGTGCACCGCGGACCACACACCTGAAGTGCTGCGCCGCGCGAAATCGGCGCGGCTGCGCGCACAACGGATCGGCGAAACCGAGACGGACGTGTTCCTGATCGAACGCAGAGGCTCGCCGCTCATCCGCACCACGACCCCTGAGCTCGCTCGCATCTGGCGCAACGCCTTCGCCCTCCTCCTCGGCGGCGACACGGTCGAGGACGTGATCCGCGGCGTCGGCGAAGAAGCCGCGGATGTGATGGCGCATTGAGAGGGCGGGGGTCGGGGCTCGGGGGTCGGGGCTCGGGTGACGAGCACAAGAACGCAGCGGCCGGCACCGACGAGCGCCCTGAAGGCGTTTCTCGCGCAGGCGCTCGCTGCTCGCCCCCGACCCCCGACCCCTGAGCCCCGACCCCCTGACACACATCCCGCAACCCGAATTTCCCCGCGCTACACTGTGTTCTCGCTGATCTCCATGTTCGACAAATTCAAAGACGAATGCGGGGTGTTCGGGATCCTGAATCACCCTGACGCGGCCAACCTCGTCTACCTCGGCCTCTACGCGCTCCAGCACCGCGGCCAGGAGAGCGCCGGCATCGCTTCGGTCGTTCCCGGCACCAGCACCATCTACTCCGAAAAGGACATGGGCTACGTGGCTGACATCTTCAGCCAGGAGCGGATCAAGCGCCTTCCGGGCGACACGGCTGTCGGACACGTCCGCTACTCCACCGCCGGCGGCTCAATGCTCTGCAACGCGCAGCCACTCGTCGCCTCGACGAACAAGGGGCCGGTCGCCATCGCGCATAACGGCAACCTCGTGAACGGTCCCGACCTGCGCGCGCAGCTCGAAGCGGAAGGGGCGATCTTCAACACGATGAGCGACACCGAGGCCATCGTGCATCTGATCGCGCGTTCCAAGGAACCGAGTCTCGAACGAGCGCTCGTACAGACGCTGGCGCAATGCCGCGGCGCGTACTCGATCGCGCTGCTCACGCCGCGGCGAATCTACGTCGCCCGCGATCCGTACGGCTTCCGCCCGCTCGTGCTCGGGCGGCTCGACGGCGCCATCGTCGTCTCGTCGGAAACGTGCGCGTTCGACCTGATCGGAGCCGACCTCATCCGCGAAGTCCGTCCGGGCGAGGTCATCGCCATCGAGCAGCAAGGCGACACGGCGGCGACAATGCGCGTTGTCCACCATTCCGAAGGGCGGCGCGAGGCCCGCTGCATCTTCGAGCATGTCTACTTCGCGCGGCCGGACTCGATCGTGTTCGGCAACAACGTGGCCGAGGTGCGGAGAAGGTTCGGAGTGCAGTTGGCGAAGGAGCAGCCGGTCGAGGCCGACGTGGTCATCCCCGTCCCCGACTCCGGCGTTTTTGCGGCCACGGGTTACGCGCAGGAGTCTGGCATTCCCTTCCAGTTCGGGCTGGTCCGCAACCACTACGTCGGCCGGACGTTCATCGAGCCCAAGCAATCGATCCGGCACTTCGGCGTGAAGGTGAAGCTCAATCCCGTTCGCGATCTGGTGGCCGGCAAGCGCATCGTGCTGATCGACGACTCGATCGTGCGCGGAACGACGTCGAAGAAGATCGTGAGGATGCTGAAGGATTTCGGCGCGAAGGAGGTGCACATGCGCATCTCCTCGCCGCCCACCACCGGGCCCTGCTTCTACGGAATCGACACTCCCGAGCGCCGCGAGCTGATCGCCAGCGACCACTCCGTCGAGGAGATCCGCGAATACATCGAAGCCGATTCGCTCGGCTACCTTTCGGAAGAGGGAATGCTCGAGGCCGTCCGCAACGGCGACGACCCCTCCCGGCTCTACTGCACCGCCTGTTTCAGCGGCCGCTATCCGGTTTTGCGGGACACAATCGATCGCGAACCCGCCGCCGTTTCCGAGCCGACGAAGGCATGAAACATAGGACACGGCATTGAGCACGAGTGAGGATCTCACTCATGCCTCATGCCCCGTGCTGACGATCACCGCCCCGGTCGCTCCTCTTCTTCACGGACAGTGGTCACGCCGGTGCGCGGCGACGGCTCCGCGATCTCGCGGTCCGTGCGGACTCCACGGGGCACGTCGAATCCGTCGTTGACCACATCTTCGAACAGCGCGCGGTAATGAAGCATCGCCTGCCGCAGGCTTTCGGTCGATGCGCTGGCCGCGTTTTCGATGACGGCGTGGCCGGCGCGGTAGTGCTCCAGGATGCGCGGGTGCTTGACGGACAGATAGGCGGCGTGTTGCTCGAAATCGGCCATCGGATAGCCGCGCGTGCGCATGACCTCGGTCAGCAGCTCATCCGCTTCGGCGACGGCGGCCTTCGGGCGCTCGACGAATCGCTGCTCGATGTGCTGCCATTCGCCGACATAGCGGTCGCGCTCGGCTGCGGTCAGCGGCCGGATGTTGAACCCCTCGACCTCTTCGGCGCGATTCACGAGCTCCTGCTCGCCCTTTGTCCGGCTGCCGGTCTCATGCACGGTGCGGTCGTATTCGGGGCCGAAATGTTCGCGCAGCCGCGCACTCCGCGACCGCCGCACGCCTGCCATGATCGCCACGATCACCACGAGCACGGCGACCGCCACGAGCGCAATCCAGATCCATTGAGGAAACGTATCCATTGGGGTGCCTCCGGGGTCATGGATGCGCAATGCACGTTCCGTGACCGGGGCGTAGGGCACCGCAGAGACGCAGGGCTGGCTCGCTCACGCCGGGGGAGAAGGCGCCGAGCCCGAATGGGAGTGCGGTGCCGCCCGCTTGAATGACAAAGTCGCAGGGCGTCCGCGCCCGCCTGTGTGGCACAGACACTCCTGTCTGTGTCCTTCGCGTCGAGGAAGCACAGACAAGAGTGTCTGTGCCACATGGACGGTGGGCGAGACGCCCGCACTCCTACAGCGCGAAACGCGAATCGCTTTCACGTGCGCCGAGGATCGGGCGGTCGAAGAGCTGCCGATTGAAGCTGTCCGAGGTCATGGGCGGACTGAAGAAGAAACCTTGCGCCTCATCGCACTGCCGCCGCTGCAGGAAGGCGAACTGTTCCGCCGTTTCCACCCCCTCGGCGATGACGCGCAACTTGAGGCTTCGCGCGATCGCGATCACGGCCGAGACAATGGCATCGTCCCCCTCGTTCGTGGCCACGCCGCCGATGAACGAGCGGTCGATCTTCACGGCGTTGATCGGGAAACGGCGGAGGTAGGCCAGGGACGAATAGCCGCTGCCGAAGTCGTCGATGGCGATCGACACCCCGGCATCGCACAGCGCCCGCAGGATGTCGATGGTCAGCTCCGCGTTCTGCATGGCGGTGGTCTCGGTGATCTCGAGCTCGATGGCCGCGGGCTCGATCCCCACGTCGGAGATGGCGCGCCGGACCATCTCCACCAGATCGTTCTGCTGGAACTGGCGGGCCGAAAGGTTCACCGCCATGCGGAGATTCGCAAGCCCGCGATCCTGCCACAGCCTTGCCTCGCGGCAGGCAGCGTTCAGAACCCATTCGCCCAGCGGGATGATCAGCCGGCTCTCCTCGGCGGTGGGGATGAACGACATCGGCTCGATGATGCCGCGATCCGGGTCATTCCACCGCACCAGCGCCTCGGCCCCCGTGATGCGGCCAGTGGCCATGTTCACCTGCGGCTGGTACATCAGCAGCAGCTGATCGTTCTGGATGGCCTTGCGCAACCGTGACTCGAGAGACAGCCGCTCCAGCGCACGGGTCTTCATCTCTGCCGTGCACAGCTGGTAATTGTTCCGGCCCGACTCCTTGGCCCGGTACATGGCGCTGTCGGCGTTGCGGAGCAGCGTCTCGACGTCGTGGCCATCGACTGGATACAGCGCGATGCCGATGCTGGCCGACAGCTCGATGTTCATGCCGCCGATGGCCAGCGGCAGCTCCGCGGACTCCAGGATCTTCTGCGCAACCTGCACGGCATCCTCCGGATAACGGAGGTCCGACAGGATGATGGTGAACTCGTCGCCGCCGAGGCGGGCCACCGTATCGTCCTCGCGAATGCAGCTGCGGAGGCGCTGCGACATCTCCAGGAGCAGCTCGTCGCCGGCCGTGTGGCCGAGAGTGTCGTTGACGGTCTTGAAATGATCGAGATCGATGAAGAGCACGGCCAGGGCGCGCCCCGACCGCTTGGACCTGGTGATGCTCAGGGCCAGCCGGTCGGTGAACAGCCGCCGGTTCGGAAGACGCGTCAGCACGTCATGGTAGGCGTGGTATTCGATCTGCTCTTCAGCGCGCTTGCGATCGCTGATGTCGACCAGCGTCCCGTGAATGAATTCCGACTCTCCGGTACCGACCAGCGAAAGATTCTGCAGCACCCACACATGACCGCCATCGTTTCGGCGCAGCTCGATCTCGACGCCGTTGAGGGTCGGCGAGTCACGCAGCATCTGCGCGAGCTCGTCGCGCTCGACGCGGCGCTCGTACAACTCCCCCATGTTGCGGTGGATCAGATTGGCGCGCGCGGACCCGAGCATCCGCGCGAATGTGGAGTTGCAGTCGATGATGGCTCCGTCGAAGGTGGTGACGCAGACGCCCGCGGCGTTCTGTTCGAACAGCAGCCGGTAGCGCACTTCCGAGTCGCGCAGCGCCGCCTCGGCCGCGAATCGCGCCGTCACGTCCCGGAAGCTCCACACCCGCACCGGCATCTCCTCGATGTACCGGCCGATCGAGTACCGCTCGAACCTGCGCCCGTCCTTGAACTCCAGGTGGTCGAAGCTCTCCGCCTCCGGCTGGGCGTATACGGCCTCGACGGTCCGCACGAAATCCGCAGGATCGGCCAGCTGCTCGAGAACATGGGCGATGGCCTTGGGGTCGTCGTGGCTCTCCAGCACGTCCTTCGGAATTCGCCACATGTCCGCGAAGCGCTGGTTGTACGAGAGGATCTTCCCCCCCTCGCCGACCACGAGGATGCCGTCGGCCGTCGACTGCAACGTCGACTCGAGCAGCCGCAGCGCCCGGCGGGTGTCACTCTCGGCACGCTTGCGCGCCCGCAGGTCCCGGCCGATGATCACGGCGCCGGCCGCCTCCCCGTGAAGCGTCACTGGCGAGACCGTCAGAGTGAGCTCGATGGTGTCGCCGCTCTTGGCTCGGAACTCGTATTCGCTGTTCCGAATCGACCGGCGCCGCAGCGTGTCACCGATCTCGTCGGATTCGCTGCGAACCATCAGCTCGTCGATCGGTCTTCCCGTCATTTCGTCGGTGCCGTAGCCCAGCACCGTGACGGTGGCGCTGTTGACGAACTGGATGCGGCCGTCACGATCGCAGACGAAGAGCACGTCGCCCAGCGTGTTGATGATCTCGTTTGCCGCGAGCGAGGGAGTGATCGGGATCAGGTCATACGTCCACACCGTTTGGGCGATGACGAAGTACGCCATCAGGATGAACAGAAACCCGAACGGATAAATCGAAACACCGTAGTTCGCGGCGTAGTCGACACAGCCGAAGAAGGCCAGACCGAGGGCGATCACCAGCAGCCGGATCCGGATTCGTTCCACGCCGCGCGCCTTCCGGTGCGCGATGACGAATTCCACGACCGCAGCGATCAGATATCCGCCAAAGAAGACGAGAAACGGCACGCTGGCCGCAGCGTCGTATCGGGGGTAGAAGCCCCAGTAGTAGTGGCGGACTCCGTCGACCAGGTAATCGGTCCCGAGCGCCAGAACCATGAACTGCGCGGCCAGAGCCCACGAGATGATCACGGCGAGGCGGCGCCGCTGCACAACGCGAAGCATCTCGACGGCGAACTGGTAGACCGCCGCAGGAATGAACGGGATGCCAAGATAGGCCAGCCGTCCCCAGTGGAGAGCGTCGCGCGACAGATTCGCGGCGTACATGCCGGTGAACGCGAGCTGCCAGATGGCGACGAAAACCGAAAGCGCGAAAAGCGCCACGCTCGCGCGTGAGACACGTCGCAGCAGCACACCGAGGCCCACGCCGACGGCCAGGATGGCCGTGGCTGCCGTCGGAATTCCGTACGGCGAGAACGAATAGAGCGTTTGGGCTGCGGGCACGATTCCCACCGGCGAGACAACCCATTGTGAGCGACGACGCGGCTCGCTGTCGAGTAAGTCATGCCGCCATCCAACGGCAGTGGTTGAGTGAGTTGCCTACTCCGCTGATGTCCCGACGGCGGAGGCGATCTCTCGCGCGATCAGGTCCGCGTACGCTGTAAGGCCGTGATCGCCGTCGGCGATGTCGATCAATCGGGAACGCGGTTGCACTCCGGCTGCGATCCACTCGTTCCACCGGCCGGAAACGAGATCGAAGGGAACCGTCTCGTCTCTGTGGCCCATGACGATCGTGACCGGCACGGCCGGAGGAGCGTAGTCCGCTTCGATCGCGTTCATCTGCTCGAAAAACGAGCGATGGATCAGGGCATCGGCGGAGCGCGCGTGGTTGAACACCGTCACGGGTTCGCCGGGAGGAAGGCGCATCAGCCATCGCGCGCCGATCCCCAGCGCCGGGGCGATGAGCACGAGCGGCGCCACCACGCCCCGGCGGACCACCTCCAGCGCGACAAGCGCACCGAGCGAGCTGCCGACCACAACCGCGGGACGGCAGCGGCGCCCCTCATCGACACCATGCGCCACCATCGCTCCCCAGTCGAGATGCTCGAAGTCAGGAACGTTGAGGTCCGGCGTGACGAGCTCCACGCCCGGCTCGAGCAAGGGCCGCAGGGCGAGAATCTTCGCACTCTGCGGCGAAGAGGCGAACCCGTGGAAGTAAAGGACGCAGGACACTCGGCTTATGATCTCGCAATCGTCCCGGAGAATGGTCACCGGGTCACCAGCTTGCGAGGTCGCGAGGCACGAATGCACCTCGTGACCCGGCGACCCGGCGACCCGGCGACCCGGCGTCCCCGTAACCGTCAACGTCAACGTCAAGGAGTACCCCACATGTCGACGATCGAACGAGACCTCCTGCTGCACATCATGGATGAGGCGTACGACAAGAAGGCCTGGCACGGGCCGACCATGCGCGGCGCGCTGCGCGGCGTGAACGCAAATCAGGCGTTCTGGAGGCCTGCCCGCGGCCGCCACAACATCTGGGATTTCGTGCTGCACTGCGCGTACTGGAAGTATTCGGCATGGCGGCGTCTGACAGGCACGCGACGCGGCTCGTTTGCGCGCAAAGGAAGCAACTGGATCGAGATGCCCCCGATGCCGACTGATCGCGCATGGCGGGACGATCTCTCGCTGCTCGCCCAGTCACATCGACAACTGCGAGAGGCGGTCGCCGATGCCCCGCCGGCGATCCTCCATGCCAAGTCGAGGCTGGTCTACGGCGTGGCCGCTCACGACGTCTACCACACCGGCCAGATCCAGATCCTGAAACGGCTGTACGGACTGTGAACGGGAAGTCCTGAGTGTGCGTTCCTCCGCGCGCGTGTCATTCCGAGGGCGAACGGCGCGGGCGCCGCTGGAGCGGAAGTGACACTGTCATTCCGAGCCGGCGGAACTCCGGAGGGGTGAAGCACGGCGAGGAATCCCCCGCCACCCCGGGAGTGCGGGGGATCCCTCGCTGTCCTGCGCCGCTCCGCGGCTTCGGCAGCTCGGGATGACAGGCTTGGCGCGTGTGTCATTAGAAGATCGCATGCGGCCGACACATGCCCAGCCGAGGAGACATCCCACAGGCCCGGATAATTCGCCTTCCGT
>JADGOA010000105.1 GCA_017883215.1 Thermoanaerobaculia bacterium
CCGTGGCTCATCCTCGTTTCATCTCCCCGCGCTCGATCTTTTCCTTCAGCTTCAGGATTCCGTAGATCAGCCCTTCCGGAGTGGGGGGGCAGCCTGGGACCCAGATGTCGACGGGGATGATCTCGTCGATGCCCTGGACGACGTGGTAGGCGCGATAAAAACCGCCCGAGGTTGCGCAGGCGCCCATGGCCACGACGTACTTCGGCTCGGGCATCTGCTCGTAGATCGTCTTGAGCACCGGCGCCATCTTGTCGACGATGGTGCCGGCGACGATCAGCAGATCGGCCTGACGGGGGGAGAAACGGACGACCTCGAACCCGAATCGGGCCAGATCGTAGTGCGACGAGACGGTCGACATGAACTCGATCGCGCAACATGCCGTTCCGAACGGCAGCGGCCAGAGCGAGTTGCCACGCGCCCAATTGACCATGGCGTCGACTTTCGTCGTCAGGTAGGTGGAGCCGGCAAGGTCGGCGATCTTGCGATCGGATTCGCCGGGGAGGGTGATGATGCCCTTTTCGGGGCCTTCGCCGGGCAGCTGGTTGGCTTTCCGGGCAACAATTGAGTCGGGGTTGTCAATCTTCTGTATCGCCATCAGTTAGCTCTTGAACCGGGTTCGATGCGCGGGCGAATGATATGACGGCCCGGAGGGGCAGGAAGCCGGATTTTATTGGTTTGAGAAAAGTTTCACAAGCTCAGAACGAGATTTGCGTTCACTCTGTTTCATGCGAAAACAGCGCCTCTGTTCTCGTTTCATGCGCAAACAGCGCCCCTGTTTTCGCTCTCTCTCCGGAGGGGGGATCACCGGCTTCTCCGTGACCGGCAAGAGCGGCAATACAATTCCGTATCTCGTCCGTCCTGCGCGGTGCCGGGTGCCCGCCAGTGCAGCGCAGCGGCCCTGTCCGATACCCCAACGACAAACACGGTAACCACACGAGGGGAGAGTTCATGAGACGTAGCACTCGATGGGTAGCATCCTTTCTATTTGCAGTCGTGGCCGCCAGCGCGGCCTGGCAGGCCCGTGCCGACCTGCCGCCGTTGATCGGACGCGAGGTCCTCTTCGGAAATCCGGAGCGCGCGAATCCGCAGGTCTCGCCGGATGGAAAGCGGCTGGCCTGGCTTGCACCCGATAAGAAGAACGTACTGCAGGTGTGGGTGAAAACGATCGGCAAAGATGACGACAAGGTCATGACCGCCGACAAAAAGCGCGGGATCCGCGGATACACATGGGCCCGCGACAACAAGACCCTGCTGTACGTTCAGGACAACGATGGCGACGAGAACTTCCACGTCTGGGGTGTCGATCTCGACTCCGGAATCGTGAGGGATTACACGCCCTTCCAGGGGGCGCGCGCCGACATCGTCGCGGCCGAACCGAACGTGCCGGATCAGATGCTGGTCGCCACCAACGCGCGGAACCGCGCCCTGATGGACGTGTACCGGCTCACGCTCTCTACCGGCGCGCTCGTTCTCGACACCGTCAACCCGGGCGACGTCGTCGGATGGGAAGCCGACAAGAACCTCAACGTTCTCGGCGCGCAGGCGATCACGCCGGATGGGGGCACCGACATCCGCGTGCGCGACAACGCGCAGGGGCCATGGCGTACGCTCGTGAAAGCGGGCGCCGAGGAGAACCTCGGACTCATTTCACTGACGGACGATGGCAAGGCCGCCATCATCGAGTCTTCTCTCGGCAGCGACACCGCGCGCGTGGTGCAGCGCGACATCGCCACCGGTGCCGAGACGGACATCGCTTCGTCGCCCGAGGTGGATGCCGGCATCGTTCAGGTCAATCCGAACACGCGCGTGGTCGAGGCGGTTTCCTTCGAGCCCGGCCGCCGTACGTGGAAGGTGATCGACCCCGCGGTCAAGGCGGATTTCGAAACGCTGGCGAAGCTCGCCGCCGGCGACTTCACCGTCGTGAATCGCGATCTGGCGAACAAGACCTGGCTCGTGGCCTTCAGCTCCGACCGTGGTCCGGTGAGCTGGTACACGTGGGATCGCGAAGCGAAGAAGGGGACGCTGCTCTTCACCGCGCAGCCGAAGCTCGAGAACCTGCAGCTGTCGGAGATGAAGCCGGTCACGATCAAGACTCGCGACGGCCTGGACATGCACGCCTACCTGACGCTGCCGGCCGGGGTGCCGCCGAAGAACCTGCCGATGGTGCTGTTCGTTCACGGCGGTCCGTGGTCGCGCGATTCGTGGGGATATCGCTCCTATCCGCAGTGGCTGGCCAATCGCGGCTACGCCGTCCTGCAGCCGAACTACCGCGGCTCGACCGGCTACGGCAAGAAGTTCCTGCACGCCGCCGACAAGCAGTGGGGCCTGAAGATGCACGACGACCTCATCGACGCGGCGAACTGGGCGGTCAAGCAGGGATACGCCGATGCCAAGCGGATCGCCATCATGGGCGGTTCGTATGGCGGCTACGCAGCGCTGGCGGCTGTGACGTTCACGCCGGAGTTCTTCGCCTGCAGCGTCGACATCGTCGGGCCGTCGAACCTGAAGGCGCCCATCGGATCGATTCCGCCGTACTGGAAGCCGATGCGCGTGACGTTCGACAAGCGGATGGGGAACGTCGACGACCCGGCGGACGCAGAGTTGATCCGCAACGCTTCGCCGCTGTTCCGCGCGCAGGCCATCAAGCGGCCCCTGCTCATCGGCCAGGGAGCGAACGATCCCCGCGTGAACAAGGCCGAGTCCGAACAGATCGTCGACGCCATCGAGAAGAACGGCGGGTCGGTGACGTACGTCGTCTACAGCGACGAAGGCCACGGCTTTGCGCGCCCGGAGAACTCGATCGACTTCAATGCCCGAGCGGAGACCTTCCTCTCCGGCTGTGTCGGCGGCCGCGCCGAGCCGATGACAGGGGAGCGCCAGCCCGGTTCGACGGCGACGGTGCGCGTCGTGGAGAAGGGAAAGGTAGTCAACAAGTAGACCATGGGAGTGCGGACGTCCTCGTCCGCAGCCGCCGGGCGTCCTCGCCCGGCGGCCAACTCCGGGCGGCGACCACACCAAAACCGCAAAGTGAAACCGGCTCTCCATGCCGTGCAGAGATCCAGCGCGAGCCACTCTGGATTTCTGCACAGCTTCTCAGGCTGACCGGGGGTTCGGTACGGCACCGCGGTGCGCTACTTCCGCCGCTCCCGAAAGAAGGTCTCCAACCGATCCGCCACATGCTCCGCACGCCACTGCTCGGCGACTTCGCGACCGCGCACGCGCAACCGCTCGCGCGAATCGGCGTCGCTGAGCAACTCGATCAGTTTCTCCCCCAGCTCGACCGCGTTGTCCTCCGGCGCGAAGAGCGCGTAATCGCGGCGCTCGTCCCATGACAGATACGAGGGGATCGACGTCAGCACCGTCGGGATACCCGAGGCGAGCGCCTCGGCAGCCGGCAGGCCGAATCCTTCTTCGCGGCGATTCGGCGCGATCAGCAGATCGCACGAATGCATCACCCGCGTCATCTCCGCGGTCGTCAGCGCCACGTGGAACTCCTGCACCGTGTCCAGCGGCTCTTCGCGCGCCGGAGCCCAGGGCGACACGCGCACGAGGTCCAGCTTCTGGTGGAACCAGCGGGCGTGTGCGACCGCGCCGTAGCCGTCGTCGATGCCTTTCATATCGCCCTGCGACTGACCGGAGAGCAGCACGCGCAGCGGCTCGTGCTCGCGCGCCGTCAGGCCGCGGTAGAACTCGTCATCGACGATTTGCCCGATGTACGTGACGTCGTCATGGAGCTGCTGCAGCACCGCGATCAGCGCTTTCGAAACGACGAGTTTTGGGATCGGCAGACGGTAGGCGGCCTCGATGTCCGCCTTGATCGGCTGGTATGCCGAGAACGCTCCCTCGAATCCCTGGCAGAGGTGAACGGCGCGGTTGCCTGCGATCTCGTACGCCGGCGGTACGGTCACCCAGAACGTGCCGATCACGAAATCGTCGTCGCGGGCGTCGTACTGCCGGAAATCGTCGACGTAGACCCATTCGGCTCGATTCGGTCGCCAGGTCAGCGGCAGCCCCTTCGTGACCATGCGGACGCGATGGCCGCGCGCGATGAGCGCGTCGGCTTGCGCCAGCTGCACGCGCACGCCGCCCGACTGCGCGGTGTCTTCGACGAGATAAGCAATCGATAGAGGAGATTCTGGCATCAGGAGTTCCGGGCGACGACGTAGTAGCCGGGGGCGAGGAGATCGTCTTTCGCGTAACTCGCGCCCGCCCGGTCGAGCGAGGCCAGCAGCGCCTCCGTGCCGCGAGTCGGCACGACTTCCTGCGCCGTGATCTCGACCACGCTCCAGCCGGCGATGGTGAGCATGTCTTCCAGGGAGCGCTTCGTGAAGAAGCGGAGGTGGCCGACACAGGTCAGGCCCATGTAAATGTAGTCGAAACGGCCCTGCAGCAGGTCGTTCACCACCGACGCGTTTGCAATGTTCGGCAGGCTCAGGAGCAGGTGAGCGCCCGGTTTGGCAATGCGCCGCAGATCGGCGAGGAACGTCCACGGCTCGTCGAGGTGTTCGACGATGTCGCCGCCGATGATCCAGTCGAACTCGTCGGCGATGACGTTGACGAGGTGGCGCACGTCGCCGCAGTAGACGTCGTCGATGCGGCGCCGGGCGATGGCAGCCGCTTTCGGATCGAGCTCGATGCCGACGACGCGGCACTTCTGCCGCTTCTTGAGCGCCTCGCCCAGCGGTGACTCGCCGCAGCCGAACTCGAGGATCGACTTGGCGTCGGTGCTGATGCGTGCCAGCAGATCGGTGCGGATCTGCCCGCGTAGAGAGCTCCAGCGATGCGCGTAGTCGTTGGCCGAGATCACGACGTCGTGGCCGGCGAGCACGCGGCGCACCGGACCCTGCGAGCGGCCGAGCAGTTCCGTGCGGCAGAGAAACGCCCCCGGATCCGACGCGTCCCAGCGCACTCGCTTCGAAGCGGCGGGCCGGGCCTGCATCCCCGCCGTCATCTCCTGAAACTCGCGCAGCGTCAGATAGGGCACGTCGGGAGGACGGCGCTGCTCGGGATTCACGGCTTCGTTCGCAACGGGGAGGACGGCATCCGCGCTGCCGTCGAGCTGCTCGAGCAAACGAGCCGCAAGCTGCGGCGGCGGTATGAGAATCGGATCGGTCACCACCAGGACGAATTCTTCCTCGACCGCTGCCGCAGCGTCAGAAGCGGCGTCCTCGGCGTCGTAGAAGTAGAGCGTGTTGCCGCCGGCCTGCAGGAGCATTTGTGTCTGCCAGCTCGCGTAGCGCTCTTCGATCGCCGGATGATCGAAGCGCGGATAGAGGACGGCGACCGACATCTGCGGCTGTTTCGCACGACGCCGGAGGTGAAGTCAAGCCCTCTGTGCGTCGTGAGGTCGCGAGGTCACGAGGTCGCGAGGTCACGAGGTGAAGAGGCGGCAGTGTTGGCTGCCTCGTGACCCCGCAACCTCGTGACCTCGTGACCCACGATGATCACCGCCTGAATTGCAGCAGCCGGTAGACGTAGGCTCCGGTTCTGTACATCTCGCGATAGAGGTCGCCGCTCTCGACCAGGCTGTCGATCTGCGCGAGAGAGAGCCCGAGGTCGGCGATCAGGTCGTCGCGATACTGCGCGATGCGGCTGGCCACGTAGTCGATGGTGGGCGCCGCATGTCGCGAGAGGTCGATCTCCTCCGTCTTGGCGAAGCCGTGCTGTTCCGCGGCAGCGAGGAAGGTGCCGAGATCGTGGAGCGCGCCGGGCGTGCCGAGCGGCCTCGATGCGAACTCGTCGATGACGACGATGTGGCCGGTGATCGCGCTCGCCGCGGCGAAGAGGGCGTTCGAGTCGATGTACTGCGACGACTCCTGGAAGAAGACGGCCTCGTACGGCGGGCGGCCGTCGAAGCTCTCGAATTTCGCGCACGAAACCCGGAGCTCGTCACCATAGCGCTCCCGGATGGTCGCGATCTGATGTTCGTCCGGGGTGATGCCTTCGGCGTCATGGCCGCTGCGAGTCAGGCGCGCGAGGGTCGTGGCCAGCCCGACGCCGACGTCGAGCAGTCGCGCGGGCGGAGGGGGGAGGCGCTCCAGGAGCATTTCGGTCGACCGCTCCTGAGCCTCTGCGATCGGCTCGTCTCCCGATTCGAACAGACCGTAGTGGAGGTAGCGCACCGTCGCTTCTTCTCGGCTGAGGATGTGCATGAAGACATTCAGCGGGTAGGAGAAGTTGCGATACGAGGAGGCACCGCTCATCGGCCGCGCATTCTGCCACACGCTACAATATCGGACATGTCTCGCACCGTAGCTCTCGTCATTGCAGCGCTCCTGATCGCGGCCGGATGTCAGAAGACGACGAACGCCGCGCACCGCGGCCAGACGCCAGTCGGGCAGTCGGCCGACATGCGCAACAGGAAGGCCGTCACCATCATCCAGCCGGTGCCGGAGGGATTCCTCGATCGCTCTGCGATCGGATCAGAGCTCGCCGCCGACGGCACCGTCAAGGCGCAGAAGGAGAGCTTCATCCAGGGGGAGCCGGTCTACGTCACGATGCGCTTCAACCTGTCGCCCGCAGGTCTGCAGTCGAGTCTGCGCGTCCTCGATGGCAAAGGAAAGGAACTGCACCGCGATTCGAAGGAGATGAAGGGCGAGAAAATCGTCACCTTCAAAGTGCCCCCCGCGGTCATCGCCAAACCCGGCTCGTATCAGGTCGAAGGTTTCTGGGGCGGCAACGACGCCTGCGAGTACAAGCTCGACGTGCGAGGGAAGAAGAAGTCCTGAGTCCTGAGTCCTGAGTCCTGAGTTTCTACCTTTGGGACGTCACCAAGTCACGAGATTGCCAGGTCGACGCTGCCCACCTCGTAACCTCGCGACCACTCAGGACTCAGGACTCAGCACTCAGGACTCGGTAGTCAGTTCCGGCTCGGGTCGTTGTCGCGCCGATACGGCCTGAGGAACCGCAGGGTCTCGATCCGGCTCGAAAGCTCGTTGCCGACCTGCTCGGCACGCGCGAGGAGATCGTCCTTCTCGAGCAGTTTCTGTTTCTCCTCGGTCGCGAAATTCAGCGACATGATCAGAGCGTTGGTCAGCGCTTCCAGTCCTACGGTTTCGATCTCCGGCACGGGCAACTGATTCGGCAGGAATTTGAGGTACTGCTTCGCGAGATCGGCGAGCCACTCCCGCTGCGCCCACGCCTCTTTCGCGTCGCGCACCAACTCCGGCTGTGCCACGACCCGCGCCGTTCGGTACGGCTCGGCCGTCACTTCGCTGACGATGCGGATGCGGACCTCGCCCCGGATGAGGATGTTGAACCGTCCATCGTCCATGGTCACCGCCTGCTCGATGGTGCTCATGGTCCCGCAGGGATACACCGGCGGCGCTCCGTAGTAATCGCCTTGCCACCCCGGCTGCAGGAGCACCAGCCCGAAGCGCGCCTCCGCCCGCAGCACATCGGCGACCATCTGCCGGTAGCGTGGTTCGAAGATGTGCAGCGGCATCCGCGTGTTCGGAAAAAACACGAGATCCGGCAGGGGGAAGAGCGGCAGCAGAAACTCGCCTTCCGGATACACGCTCATCGACGGTTACTGTAGCACCGCGCATGCCGGTGTTCAGGCGAATCGAGAGCGTGTAGCGGGGTAGGAAACAGACCCCCGCCGCCCCGGCGTTCGGCCCCTGCACGCTACCCGCTACACGCTTGAGGAAATCCGCCACGCCTCGGTCATCCGCTGGACGGATGCGAGCTCGGCACGGGTGCGCCGGACGAACATTCGGCCGACGCCCTCCGGGCGCGCCGCTCGGAGCGCTGCGTCGAGGATCGCCGGTCGCGAGAGGAGGGTGGCGATGGCGCGGCTCCATCGAATGCGCGGGTGGAACATCGAGGCATGCGCCGCGATGTACTCCGCCTCGATCTCGGTTCGCGACCCTGGCCGGAGCGCGCGGAGAATCAGCGGAGCCGCGAGCAGCGCCGACTGCATCGCCATGGCCATGCCGTTGCCGGTGAGCGGATCGACGATGCCGGAGGCGTCGCCGATCATGAAGACACCGCGCTCGACGGCGCGCCGCCCGCGGAAGATGACCGGTTCCGACGAGAGGAAGTCGTCCTGCGCGGGGGTGTACCGGCTGTACATCGTGTCCAGCGGCGGCTCTTCGCTTCGAATCGCCGTGACGAACGATTCCCAGCGGCCGCGATGCCCGGCCAGGCGGTCGGCGTGAACGAGGCCGCAGATGTTCGTCAGTCCGCCCTCGACGTCGTTGACGCCGAGGTAGCCGCGATCGAACGAATAGAGCTCGATCGCGCCCTCCGCTCCAGGGGAAGCGCCGCGGTAGTGGCGCTTGAATCCGAAGCTGCGGTGCGAGCGATCGCGCGCGAACAGCCGCGCGAGCTGCGTGTCGAAGCGGCCCCACCGCCCCCACGCGCCGGCGATCACGCCAGCGGTGACGGTGTGGCTCTCTCCGGCCCGCGCGATCGTCAGCGCGTTGTGGTCGATCGACTCCGCCGTCCAGCCGTCGAACGGCTGCGCTCCGCGGGCGACGGCGGTGCGGAAGAGCAGCTCGTCGAACAGCAATCGCGAGACGCCGCGCGCGGAATGGGGGAGCTCGAATTCGAATGTCCGGCGGCGGGAGACGATGCGGCAACGGCGGATGGCGGGGGCGCCGCGGCGTTCGATCTCGTCGCCGATGCCGAGCAGGTCGAGGAGCGGAAGGGCATCGTAGGAAAGGAATTCGCCGCAGAGCTTGTCGCGGGGAAAGGTGTCACGGTCGACGAGCGCCACCGACACGCCGCGCCAGGCCAGCAGCGCCGCCAACGTCGACCCGCCCGGGCCGGCGCCGAGAACGGCCACGTCGAATTTCATTTCCACAGCAGGATACCGATGCGGAAGGGATGCATTCTGGCGATGGCGACACGCGAGGCACCGGTGCGATTGGCGATGGCGCGCGCCTCACCGGGCGTGTAACCGCGCAGGACCGAGGCCGGGCCGTCGAATCGAGTGATCGGGCCGATCAGTCGCAGCAGACCGAGAAACCGGATGAAGAGAAGTGGCAGGCGATGCCGCTGGGTGTCGTTCACCGCCACGCCGCGGCGGACCACGCGCAGCGAGTCGCGCAGGATCTTCGCGTTCTCATCCGGCGTGAAGTGATGGACGAAGTGCGCCGAGGTCGCCACGTCGACCGACCCGTCGCGGAAAGGAAGATTCCGCGCATCGCCGACGACACGGCGGATCTTGCCGAAGCCGTTGCGCGAGATCTCGCCGGCATAAAGAAGATGATCGATCTTGAAATCGAGACCGATGCGCAGGCCCTCGCCGGCGACGGCCTCGAGCAGATCGGCGCTGCCCGTTCCGATGTCGAGCACCGAGAGGCGCAGCCACTCGGTGCCTCCCATCCGCCGCAGGAGCTTGCGGTAGGTGATGATCCCGCCTAGGTACCGGTTGATCCGACGCAGATCGCGAAGCGAGCGCTCCATCTCCAGACGCGGCGCGTCGTGCTCGTCGAGGAGCTCGGGCTGGTCGATGCGCGATGGGATCAGGAGGGACATTGCCTTTCGTCGGTCACGAGGTCACGAGGTTACGGGGTCACCGGGTCACTGGGTCACTGGGTCACTATGGCGACCTGGCGACCTGGCAACCCATCGACTCACACCCTCCTCAACACGAGCGCCGAGTTCTTCGAGCCGAAGGCGATGGTGTTGCAGACGGCGACGTCGATGTCTGCGCGACGGCCGATGTCGGGAATGTAGTCCAGGTCGCACTCCGGATCGGGAGTATCGAGGTTGATCGTGGGCGGGAGAACGCCGTCGCGAAAAGCCATGAGCGTGGCCGCCACTCCCGCCGCTCCGCAAGCGCCCTGGGGATGGCCGATCATCGACTTGGTGGCCGACCCCGCGATTCTCGTGGCGTTCTTTCCGAAAGCCCGTTTCACGGCACGGGTCTCGATGCGGTCGTTCAGCTCGGTCGAGGTGCCGTGGTAGTTCAGATATCCGACCTCGCTCGTGCCGACGCCGGCGTCTTCCATGGCCAGCGACATGGCGCGCGCCGGCTCTTCGCCCGACTCGTCGAGCCGCACGCGGTGGTAGGCGTCGCATGTCGAGCCGTAACCGGCCACTTCGGCATAGATCCTTGCTCCACGCGCCCGGGCGCTCTCTTCGCGCTCCATGACGAACATCCACGCCCCCTCGCCGAGGACGAAGCCGTCTCGATCTCTCGAAAAGGGCCGCGACGCCGCTTCCGGAGTCTCGTTGAACGCCGTCGACACGATGCGCATGATGCAGAATCCGGTCATCACTCCTTCGGTGATGGTGGCATCGGCGCCGCCTGCGACGACGTAGTCGATGACGCCGAGTCTGAGGTTGCGGTAGGCGTAGCCGAGCGCGTCGGTAGAGGAGGTGCAACCGGTGGAGATCAGGTGCGAGAAGCCGTGGAGGTCGTAGGCCATGGAGATCTCGGAGGCGATCGTACCGATGGTTCCCGACGGAACGGCGTAGACGGAAGCCTGCTTGACGTTGCCCTTGTACCAGAGCTCGTACATCCGCTCGCTGAACTCGATGGCGCCGCCG
>JADGOA010000106.1 GCA_017883215.1 Thermoanaerobaculia bacterium
GCCCGCTGGACATCCGGAGAGATTCCGCTCTGGAACCCGCTCTCGGGGTGCGGGGAGCCGTGGCTCGCGCAGCTTCAGACCGGCTCGCTCTACCCCGGGGACCTTCCGTTCCTCCTTCCGCGTGCTGGACGAAGGGAAGCCGGTCAAGATCTCGAAATTCGAGCACGTCAAGAACCTGCCGCTCTCGGTCGGCATGGCCGTCGACACCTCCGCCTCGATGACGCCGCGCATGTCGGAAGCGCAGAAAGCGGGCGCGCAGTTCTTCAAGAACGTGCTCAAGAGCGGCGACAAGGCCTTCCTGGTGTCGTTCGACACGCAGGCGCAGTTGATCCAGAAGTGGTCGACGAAGTTGTCGGACGTGAACGCGGGGCTGTCGAAACTCCGCGCCGAAGAGGCGGCCGCTCTGTACGACGCCATCGTTTACTCGCTCTACAACTTCGTCGGCGTGCGCGGGCAGAAGGCTCTCGTGGTCATCACCGACGGCCGCGACAACGCTTCGAAGTTCTCATTCGACCAGGCCGTCGAGTACGCGCGCCGGGCCGCCGTTCCGATCTACGGCGTCGGCATCGGCATCGGCGTCACCGACATCGACGCCCGTTACAAGCTCGGCCGCTTCTGTGCCGAGACCGGCGGGAATCTGTACATGATCGACCGTGCCGAGGATCTGCACCGCATCTACGGCGAGATCCAGGACGAGCTCCGCTCGCAGTACGTCCTCGGCTTCTACCCCGCCGATGGTGTGAAGCCCGGCGGGAAGTGGCGCGAAGTCACCGTGCGGGTCTCGGAAGGAAAGGCAAAGACGATTCGGGGGTACTACCCGTAGGGGGTAGGACTGCGGGCATCCTGCCCGCCTGTGATCGGGCATCCTGCCCGGTCACTTCTCGTATCGCCGCAGTCGTCGGGCTGGAAGCCCGCCGACAGGCGGACAGGATGTCCGCAGTCCGAAATACCACGCATCCTGACAGCAGCGCATACGATTCGCGGCACGATGCGCACCTTTCTCACCGTCTTCGCCACCGTCTTCCTCGCCGAGATCGGCGACAAGACACAGCTCGCCGCAGGGCACGGCTGCGCCGTGCCGAACTCCCGTGGGCGGGCGGGTTCTGTGTTCCCCCACCCACGAAGGTTCGGTACGGCACAGCCGTGCCCTACGGTGGTCGCGCAGACGGCGTTCTTCCGTCCCCTTGCCACCCTGCCACAAGGTCATCGGTTCACAGCACGAACATCGCGATCGCCGCGGCGAACATCCCGAGCGTCGTCACTCCTACGGCGAAGATGCCGAGGTTCGAGCTCGGCTGGCCCTGCATGATCTTGCGGTCGGTCGCCACCATGAGAATGCCGACGAGCAGGAACGGCGAGAGCACGCCGTTGATCACGGCTGAGTAGTAGAGAGCCTGCATCGCATTGAAGTGCGTGAAATCGATGAGGATGGCGACGGCGATCGACAGCAGCACGACCGCGTAGAACGACCGCGCCTTCGCCAGCTTTTCGTCGAGACCCTGTCTCCACCCGAACACCTCCGCGAGCGCGTACGCCGCCGAGCCGGAAAGAGTCGGAATCGCCAGCAGTCCCACTCCGATCAATCCGACGGTATAGAGGATGAAACAGAAGTCGCCGGCGATCGGCCGCAGCGCTTCGGCGGCTTCGCGCGACGAGGTGATCGAACGGATGCCGTGTGCGTGGAGCGTCGCCGCCGTCGTGACGATGATGAAGAACATCACCAAGTTGGAGAAGAACGTCCCGATGCCGACATCCCACTTGCGCGAAACGATCTCGTCATCGGAGGCGCCGCGGCGCGAGGCGACGGTCCGCAGGCCGGCCTTCTTTCCCTCCTCCACCTCCTGCGAAGCCTGCCAAAAAAAGAGGTATGGACTGATCGTGGTGCCGAGGATGGCGACGAGCATCGACCACTCGCTGGGGCCTGAGGGACGCGACGGCAGCACCGTCGCCTTCAACACCTCGCCCCACTCCGGCCTCACGATGAAGGCGGCGCCGACGTATGCGAACAGCGCCAGGGCGAGCCACTTCAAGACCATGGCGATGTCCGCATAGCGCATCCAAACCGTCGCCGCGCCGATCGCGACGCCGAATAGAACAACCATCGCGTGCGAGTTCAGGTGCGTAACGCTCTGCGCAGCCTCGGCCATGCCGGCCAGGTCGGCTCCGATGTTGATGACGTTCGCCGCCAGCAGCGCGAACGCCGCCACAGCGACGACGGGGCGTGGAAACCGGCTCCGCAGCGCGAATGCGAGCCCGCGCCCCGTCACCATGCCGATGCGGGCGCACATCATCTGCACCGCCGCCATCAAAGGCCAGGAGAGAGGCGCAACCCACAACATCAAGAAACCGGACTGCGCTCCGGCGATCGAGTAGGTGGCGATGCCGGAGGGATCGTCGTCGGCAGCGCCGGTGATCAGGCCCGGTCCGAGGGAGGAGAGGATTCGCGATGGTTTCACGGCGGCAAACGTAGCAAATGCTGGGCCCGCTATGGAGTGTCGATTGCGCGCGACTCTGCGTTCAGGACTCCGACCCTTTCCGCTCCTGCGCGACGCGCTCGCGTTCGGCGGCGCGCTCGGCGCGGCGCTGGTTCGCCTCGTCCTTCAACCGCGTTCCGATCGCACAGCCGGTGGCGGTCGTCGCCAGGCCACCTTCGGCGGTTTCCCTCAGTCCGCGGGGCAAGGCGCGGCCGATGCGCACCATCGCTTCGACGACTTCGTCCATCGGGATGACCGACTCGACGCCGGCGAGCGCGAGCTGCGCAGCGGTGAGACCGTGCACGGCGAAGATCGCATTCCGTTTGACACACGGAACTTCGACGAGCCCTCCCACCGGGTCGCAGACCAGGCCCAGGGTGTTCTTCAACGCGATCGCCGCGGCGTGAATCGACTCGCGTGTCGTGCCACCCATCATGTAGGCGACCGATGCCGCGCCCATCGCGGCGGCCACCCCAACCTCGTTCTGACAGCCGCCGGCAGCGCCCGAGATGTTCGCCGACAACGCCACGATCGAGCCGATACCGCCAGCGACCGCGAGTGCGCGGACTGTCTTCTCAGGATCGATCTTCCGCTCTTCCTCCAACGCCATGAGCATCCCGGGAACGACGCCACCCGCGCCGGCTGTCGGCGCCGCCACGATCACACCCATGCGCGAGTTCTCGCCCATGACGGACAAGGCGTAGATCTCGGCCTTGATCGTCAGCGGGTCGAGAAAGGTCCGCCCCGCTTCGAAGGCTTCGTTGAGCTTGCGCGCTTCGTTGCCGACCAGCTTCCCCATCGAGAGGCCGCCGCCCTTGCCGCGCTCGATACAGTCGCGCATGACGCCGCGACGCTTCCGGAGCGCGGCGAGGATCTGCTCGGCAGGAATCCCGTGCTCCTGTTCGTCGACTTCGAGAAAGACGTCAGCCAGGTCGCGGTCGCGTCCGGCCTCTTCGAGTTGTTTGAATGATTCGATCATGGGCAGTGGGTGGAACGGATGAGAGGCGGGATGTCTTCCGACCACCCACCCGACCAGTCTGCTGAGTTGCTCAGTTACTAAGTTGCTGAGTTGGTCCGATCGCCCGTCAGCGGGCGCCGTGACCGCACCCAACTCAGTAACTCAGCAACTGGTGGGCGGGCGGCTACGTTATCCGATCCAGGTACTTCGCCTCTCCGACGTCCGGAACGGCGCGGATGCGCTCGAGCCCTTCGCGCGCCAGGGGGGAGTCGACGTCGATCTCCATGAAGGCGTCTTTGCCGCGCTGTTTTCGAGAGCAGTAGAGTGAAGCGATGTTGATTCGTTCCTCGGCGATGATGCGCGTCACCTCGGAGATCATCCCCGGGCGGTCACGGTAGAAGAGCAGCAGACTCGGCGAGTCCCCCTTGAAGCGCGTCTGAAAGCCGTTGATCCGGAAGACTTCGATCACGCCGCCACCGATCGACGAGCCGACGATCTCCGCCTCTTTCGTCTTCCCTTTGATCTCGATTCGGACCGTGTTGGGATGCACATCCCCGAGATCCTCCTCGGCAAACTCGATCTCCACTCCCATCTGTTCGGCGATCCGGATCGCCTCGGGAATCCGCGGGTCGTCGACGTTCAGCCCGATCGCTCCGCCGACGAGCGCGAAATCCGACCCGTGGCCGCGGTAGGTCGCCGCCAGCGGCGGATGGAGAAAAAAGCGAACCTCGACCGGATCCTCGTCGAGGATCTCGCGGGCTACGCGGCCCAGCCGCGCCGTGCCGGCGGTGTGCGAGCTCGAAGGTCCCACCATCACCGGCCCCATGATGTCGAGAATCGAGACTTTACGATCGTGACGGACAGCCATGACCAGAGTGTAAGCGCGATGTGCCTCGGCGCGGAGGTGGCATGGGGCATGGCGGCAGAGCCCGTGTAGGTCGAGTGGTGGGCCATGACGTGACGGATTAGCGCACCCATGCCCCATGCCCCGTGCCCCGTGCCTCATGCCTCAAGCCGCATTGCGTTGCCGTTTCCCCGCCATTACACTCGAGGCAACGGTCCATGGACAAGAAACCGGTCATTCTCGTCGTCGACGACGACCTTCCGATCATTATTCTGATGCGCAGTCTCCTGCGGGAGTTCGGCTTCGAGGCCGTCACGGCCACCAACGGTGCGGAGGCCATCGAGAAGGCGCAGCAGGTGCAACCCGAGCTGATCCTGCTCGACAAGAACATGCCCGGGATGACCTGCGGCGAGGTCATCCGCGGCCTTCGTGAGGGAAACGGCGGCGGCCGGATTCCGATCCTCATCCTCAGCGGCGAGCCTCTCGAGGGCGCGGAGCTCAGGGAGCTCGGCGCGGATGCGGCGGTGCAGAAACCGTTCGACATCCAGGCGCTGATCGCGCAGATCCGCAGCCACCTCGACCGCGGCGCGTAGCGGGAGTGCGTGCGTCTCGCCCGCCGCGATCGGGCGTCCCGCGCCCGATCACTTGTCGTTCGCGTTGTCGGCTGTCGGCCGTAAAGCAGCCGGGCGCGGACGCCCGGCTGCGGCGGGCGGGACGCACGCACTCCGGTAGCGCCCGCTGTGCTATAAACCGGCGCAGACACAGGAGGCCTACGCTCATGATTTATGACAACCTCAACAGCCTTCAAAACGCGGTGTCGAAAACGGCGAACGTTCGTGAATCGCTGATCGACGATCTCGTCTATACCGCGGTTTTCAGCGCCGACGCCAACACGAAAGCGGAATCGCGCAAGCAGATCCACCTGCTGGCCCGGAAGAACGGCGCCATCTCGACGACGATCTTCCCGCTGTACGACGCCATCGGCCGCGGCGATCTCAAGCCGACATTCACCGTGCCGGCGCACAACATCCGCGCCCTCACCTACGACGTGGCGCGCGCGCTCTTCCGCGCCGCGATGCGCAATCAGGTCGGCCCGTTCATCTTCGAGATCGCCCGTTCCGAGATCGGATACACCGAGCAGCGCCCCGCCGAGTACGCGGCGTGCGTTCTGGCGGCCGCGATCAAGGAAGGCTACCGCGGGCCGGTGTTCATCCAGGGCGACCATTTCCAGGCCAGCGCCAAGAAGTGGGCCACGCCGGAAGGAAAAGCTTCCGAGGTGAAGGCGCTGGAGTCACTCATCGACGAGGCGATCGCGGCCGAGTTCTACAACATCGACATCGACACCTCCACGCTCGTCGACCTCAAATACCCGACGCGCGACGAGCAGCAGCGGACGAACTACGAATACACCGCGCACCTCACCAGGTACATCCGCCAGCGCCAGCCGAAGGGGATGGAAGTCTCCGTCGGCGGCGAGATCGGTGAGGTCGGCAAGTACAACACCCAGCCCGACGAGGTCCGCGCCTACATGGAGGGCTTGCGCAAGCACCTCGGCGGCGCGTCCGGCATCGCCAAAATCTCGGTGCAGACCGGCACCTCGCACGGCGGTGTTCCGCTGGCCGACGGCTCGATCGCGCAGGCGAAGATCGATTTCGAGGTGCTTCGCGAAGTGACGAAGATCTGCCGCAGCGAGTACGGCGTGGCCGGATCGGTGCAGCACGGCGCCTCGACGCTCCCCGAGTCGGTGTTCAACAAGTTCCCGGAAAGCGAAGCGGTGGAGATCCATCTCGCCACCGGCTTCCAGAACATGATCCTCGATGCCCCTTCCTTCCCGGCGGAGATGAAGGACGAGATCCGACGCTTCTGCTTCGAGCAGGCCGCCGACGAGCGCAAGGCCGGCGAGACCGACGAGCAGTTCGTGTACAAGACGCGCAAGAAAGCGATCGGCCCGTTCAAGCGCCGGATGTGGGACATGCCGGCCGAGGCCAAGAAGCCGATCATCGACGCCCTCCAGGCGAAATTCGAGTTCCTCATGGGCAAGCTCGCCGTGTACAACACGCGCGACGTCGTCGAGAAGTGGGTGCCGGTGTCGGCGAGCGAGCTGCCGGCGTACGCGGCGGCGTCGGACGCGCTCACCGCGGCGGCGTCGGTCGACCCGAACGAGGGCGAATGAATCGGGAAGAGCAGGCAACGGTGAGAAGCCTGTGAGCCCCGAAAGGGCGTTAGAGCAATAGCCCGGCGCGTGAGCCGTGGGCTATTACTCTTTCGCCGCCTCGCGGCTCAGATCACCTCGTGACCTCGTGACTTCGCAACCTCGCGCACGAAGCGGCGAATTTGCTCAGGACGTGCCATCGTCCGGCACGAAGCCGGCTCCAGCCTCGCGTTTGATGTTGTACTGCTCGATCTTCTTGTAAAGGTTCGAGCGCGGCGTGTCGATCGCCTCGGCAGTCTTTGAAACGTTCCAGCCGAACTCGCGGAGCTTCGCCACGATGAACGCCTTCTCCGCCTCGTCCTTGAAGTCCTGCAGCGTGTCCAGCCGCATGGCGCTGGAGATGATGTCGGTCGGCGTGCGGAAGAACTCGGCCGGCAGATCGGTCACGTCGATCGCATCGGACGGCACCATGATGACCAGGCGTTCGATCATGTTCCGCAGCTCGCGCACGTTGCCCCGCCACGGCGCGTCCTGCAGCGCGCGCAGCGCCGTGGGCGTAAACCGTTTCGGGTGGTAGTTGTGCTCCTCCGAAAAAAGCGCCGCGAAATGCTGCGCGAGAATCGGAACGTCGTCGCGGCGCTCGCGCAAGGGCGGCGTGCGGATGGGAATGACGTTGAGGCGATAGTAGAGATCTTCGCGGAAGCGGCCGTTCTTGATCTCTTCGGTCAGGTCCTTGTTCGTCGCGGCGATCACGCGCACGTCGACTTTGATCGTCGTCGCCGCGCCGACCGGCTCGACTTCTCCGTCCTGAAGGACACGCAGGACCTTCGCCTGGGTGCGCAGCGACATGTCGGCGATCTCATCGAGGAAGATCGTCCCTCCGTCGGCGGCCACGAACTTTCCCGTCTGCTTGCGTATCGCTCCGGTGAACGAGCCCTTCTCGTGGCCGAAGAGCTCGGATTCGATCAGCTCTTCGGGAATGGCGGCGCAGTTGACCTGCACGAAGGGCATGCCGGAGCGCGCGGAGCGGCGGTGAATCTCGCGCGCCACCAGCTCCTTCCCGGTGCCGGATTCGCCGGTGATGAGGACCGTAGCCTTGGTCGGCGCGGCCCGCTCCACCTGCGATTTGAGGTCGCCCATGACGGCCGACTGGCCGACGAGCTGGTACTCCTTCTCGCGGCGCTCCTTCAGCTCGATGTTCTCTTCTTCGAGCGAGCGTTGCCGGACGGCGTTGCGGACGCTGAGGAGCAGCTTGTCGCGATTGAGCGGCTTCTCGAGGAAGTCGAACGCGCCGCGCTTGGTGCACTCGACGGCCGTGGAGATGTCACCGTGGCCGGAGACCATCACCACCGGCGTGACGATCTTCTGCTCTTTGAGGTTCTCGAGGACTTCCATCCCGTCGAGGACGGGCATCTTGATGTCGAGCAGGATGGCGTCGTACGGCGTCTTGGCCGCCTTGTCGAGTCCTTCCTGTCCCGAGCGGGCCTCGTCGATCCGATAGCCCTCGTACTCCAGCGTCATCCGGATCGCTTCCCGGATGGCGGTCTCGTCGTCGATCACCAGAACGCGATACGGCATTACACGCCCTTTCTGTGCATGAGTCCGGCCAATTGTACGTGCGCGCTACCCCCGGCGTTTCCGAAAGCTGCTCGGATACAATCCCGCCCGCATGAAAGTTGAAATCAGCCGCGAAGCGAAACTCTCGAAAATCGATCACCTCTTCATTCTGGCCGCCGAGAAATCGCGCGACTTCGATCTGCTCCCTGCCCTCGCCGGCAGCATCAGCCAGGCAATCAAAGACGCGCGCTTCGAGGGGCGATCGGACGAGTCGATCACCATCCTTTCCGACGCGCCCCGGAAGGTCACGCTGGTCGGTCTCGGCAAACTGAAATCGCTGAGCATCCGCGGCGTGCGCGCCGCCTTCCACACCATCGCCAAAACCGCGAAGAAACAGCGCGACCGGAACATCGCGGTGGTCATGCCCTACGCATTGCCGAACCTCGGCGCCGACGAGTCGGTGCGCGTCCTGGCCGAGTACCTCGCCGGCGCCGACTACAAGTACGACGCCTACATCACCGTCAAGAAGGACGAGAAGCGCCTGCCGCTGAACGCGACGCTGATCGCGCCGCAGTCGCTCGACACGAAGACGCTCCGGCGCCAGCAGAAGCAGGCCCAGGCCATCGCCGACGGAGTGCGCACCGTCCGCGACCTCGGCAACGCACCGGGCAACCTCGTCACCCCGACCTTTCTGGCCAACCGCGCCGCGGCCGTGGCGAAGGAGACAGGCGTCAAGTGCACGATCTACCGCCGGCAGGCCATCGAGCGCATGAAGATGGGCGGCCTCCTGGCCGTCAACCGCGGATCGGCCGAAGAGCCTCGTTTCATCGTCCTGCAGTACACGCCGCCGCGCGCAAAAAAACACGTGGCGCTCGTCGGCAAGGGCATCACCTTCGACTCCGGCGGCATCTCCATCAAGCCGGCCGACAAGATGGAGGAGATGAAGTTCGACATGTGCGGCGCGGCGGCAGTCATCGGAACCATCGAAGCCGCGGCGAAGCTCGGGCTGCCGGTGAAGATCACCGGCGTGATCCCCTCGACCGAGAATCTCCCCGGCGGACGGGCATACAAACCGGGCGACATCATCACCATGATGAGCGGCAAGACGGTGGAGATCGTGAACACCGATGCGGAAGGGCGCATGATCCTCGCCGACGCGCTGCACTACGCGTCCGAGCTGAAGCCCGATCACATCATCGACTACGCCACCCTCACCGGCGCCTGCGTGGTGGCGCTGGGCAGCGAAGCGGCGGGCCTTTTCTCGAACAACGACGAGCTGGCTCAAAAGTTGATTGAATGCGGAGAGCGCGTCGGTGAACGCCTGTGGCGCCTTCCCGAATGGGACTCGTACAAAGAGCTGATCCGCAGCGAATGGGCGGACATGAAGAACTCGGGGGGCCGCTGGGGCGGCGCCATCACCGCGGCAGTCTTTCTGAAGGAGTTCGTGAACTGTCCCTCATGGGCACATCTGGACATCGCCGGCACGGCGAACACCGAGGGCGAAACTCCGCGCCAGGCGCGGGGAGCGACCGGAGCGGGCGTTCGCGTCACCGTGGAGTTCCTGCAGTCGCTCTCGCGCTAGCCGTTGCCCTGCTCGCCTTCGGATGCGAAGGACGGCGCGCCGTCAAGCGCGTCGTCGTTCAGCCTCCGCCGGAGGAGAACTTCACGATCGGCGAGTCGCCGAGCCTGCAGTTCCTTCCGCGGCAGGAGGAAGCGCCCGGCTGGCGGATGGACGAGGATCCGAAAGTCGTTCCCGGCGACAAGCTGGCCAGCTATCTCGGCAACGAAGCCAGGCAATTCGCGGCCTACGGTGACCTCGACGTCGCCGCCGGCAACTACGTCGCCGCGGACGGCATCGGCTTCGCCACCGTGGAGATCTTCCGCTTCCCCGACTTCGTGAAGGCGTTCGGCGCGTACTCGGTCCACAAGACCGGCCCGATGCAGTTCCTCAACGTCGAGAACGAGGCCTTCGCATCGAAGACCGCCATTCACCTCTGGCGCGGCCCGTTCTACGTCCGCGTCACCGGCACGGGCGGAAGCGGAGGGCCGCGGGCGCTCTCGAATCTTCTCGGCTCGGTGATCGCCCGCATGCCGGCGGCCCCGGCGAAGCCGGCCGTGTTCAATTTCCTTCCCACCGCCGGCCGCGTGCCCAACAGCGAGCGCTATTCGGCCGAAAAGGGATTCGGGCAGCCCTATCTCGGCAACTCCTTCCAGGCCGATTTCCAGACCGACGACGGCACGGTCACGGGGCTGATCATCCCGGCCGCGAACCGCGATGCCGCGGCGCGGATTCTCGCCGCGTACCGGAGTCTCTACGTGCACAACGGTAAGCTGCTCGATCCGATCCCGAACCTCGGGGAGGAGAACTTCAGCGCCGAAGACAAGTTTCTCGGACGGGCGGTGACGTTCCGCATCGACCGCTTCGTGGTCGCGTTCAACGGCTACACAGACCGCCAGCGCATCGTCGATCTGGCGATCGCCACCGATCAGCG
>JADGOA010000459.1 GCA_017883215.1 Thermoanaerobaculia bacterium
CTTGACGATGAGGCAGTCGCCTTCGCACTGCTCTTCCTGCGGGCAGACGCGGCCCGTGATGGCGGGCAGGGCGTTGTCTTCGCGAATCTTCCGCGCCGCACCGAGGTAGTCGCCCTCGATGATGAGGCGGACGAACTCCTTGACGTCGACGGCGACCGGGCAGCCTTTGGTGCAGGTCGGCTTGACGCAGGCCAGGCAGCGCAGCGCTTCCTGATTGGCGAGAGCGGGATCGAATCCGAGGTTCACCTCTTCGAAGTTGTGCGCGCGCACCTGCGCGTCGCGCTCCGGCATGTGCTGCCGGGGAATCTTCATGCGCTCTTTGTTCGGAACGGTGTTAGGCATACGCGACGTGCTCCCCTGCTCCCTCGAATTCCTTCTCCGCCTCACGCATCCGGCAGGCGCTGCGCAGGTATTCGACTTCTTCCTCGCGGTGTTCCTTGAAGCGGTCGACCGCTTGTTTTTCCTTTTCGCGGTACATGCCGTTCCGCTGCGTCAGGATCCCAAAGTCGACGTTGTGGGCGTCGAACTCGGGACCGTCGACGCAGGCGAAGGCGCTCTTGTCGCCGACGATGACGCGGCAACCACCGCACATCCCCGTGCCGTCGACCATGATCGAATTGAGGCTGACCACGGTCTTGATGGCGCCGGGGCGTGTCGTTTCCGCCACCGCTCGCATCATCGGGATCGGGCCGATGGCGAGCACCATCTTCACCGGGCGGTCCGCGACCAGCTGGCGGAGCTTGTCGGTGACCAGCCCCTTCTCGCCGTAGCTGCCGTCGTCGGTCATGATGAAGGTCTCGTCGCTGACGCGGCGGACCTCGTCCTCGAGGATCAGCAGATCTTTGGTCCGAGCGCCGAGGATTGTGAGCACGGTGTTACCGGCGTCGTGGAGGGCCTTGGCGGTCGGAAGGGCGATGGCCGTCCCGACGCCGCCGCCGATCACGACGACCGTGCCGTACTGCTCGATGTCGGAAGGCTTCCCGAGGGGGCCGACCACGTCGAGAATGGCATCGCCAGCCTCGAGCTCGTTGAAGAGCATCGTGGTCTTTCCGATGGCCTGTACGACCAGGGTGATGGTCCCCTTCTGCGGGTCGGAACCCTTGACCGTGAGGGGGATACGCTCGCCGCGGTCGTGGAGCCGGACGATGACGAACTGCCCTGGCCGCTGGGCCTTGGCAATCCGGGGGGCGACGATTTCGAACTGCTTGACGCCCGGGCCGAGAAAGCGGGCGTCGACGATCGCGAACATTCAGTTAACCTCCGCCGTCACAATGACGTGTGCATTTTCGGCGGCGGCATCATTGGGTCTCGCGACGACACACACTTCGGGGCGTGATTGCCGTCACTCGGCGCGAAAAAGGCACTGCACGCCCGTCATGCCGCAGGCTTTGGAGTGCGGCGACGCCAGTCGCCGCTTTCTGCGCACTGACGAAAGCGGCGACTGGCGTCGCCGCACTCCAAGGCGGCGGCTCCGCCGCCGCTCTGAACCCGAAGATGCGCCGGAGCCGAAATTCAACGTTCTCAATGATGTTAGAAGGACCGTTCGGGCCAGAAATCGAATTCACCACAGAGGCACAGAGAGCACAGAGAGCACAGAGACTGTTCCTCTGCCTTTCTTTCTCTGTGTCCTCTGTGTCTCTGTGGTGAAAGACAGGCTTGGTACCGCCACTCTCCCGATTTCTGCACAGCATCTCAGGATGACACATGCGATCGCCGCCGTACTCAGGACTCAGCACTCAGGACTCAGGACTCGATCAGGGTACCGCCACGGTCGCGAGAATCTTGTCGATGATGCTGTCGGCGCTGACCCCCTCGGCGGCAGCCTCGTAGCTGAGCACAAGCCGATGGCGCAGCACGTCGTGGGCCACCGCTTTGATGTCTTCGGGAACGACGAACGCCCGGCCGGCCATGAAGGCGTGCGCCTTGGCGACGTGCGCCAGTGCCAGCGTCGCCCGCGGCGAAGCGCCAAACGAGATGTGCGGCGCGATGGCCGCCAGCCCCGATTGCAGCGGCTGACGGGTGGCGGTAACGAGCTGAATCGCGTATCTCCCGATACGCTCGTCGACGTGAACCGCCGCCGCGAGCTTTGCCACGTCGTGGATGGCATCGAGCTGCAGCACCTTGCGCACGGCCACTCCCTCCGCCGTCGCATCGAGGTACAACTCCAGGATGCGCAGCTCTTCCTGGGCGGTCGGATACTCCACCTGCAGCTTCATCACGAAACGGTCGACCTGCGCCTCCGGCAGCGCATAGGTCCCCTCGTGCTCGATCGGATTCTGCGTGGCGATGACGACGAACGGATCGGGAAGTGCGTAGGACGTGTCGCCGATCGTCACCTGCCGCTCCTGCATCGCCTCCAGCAGCGCGCTCTGCACCTTCGCCGGGGCGCGGTTGATCTCGTCGGCCAGGACGAGATTCGCGAAGATCGGACCGAACCGCGGCGAGAACGTACGCGCGGCGGGATCGAAGATCTGCGTGCCGGTGATGTCGGCCGGCAGAAGGTCGGGAGTGAACTGGATGCGTTTGAAGGAGGCGTCGATGGCCCCGGCCATCGTCTTCACGAGGAGCGTCTTGGCGAGGCCCGGCAGCCCCTCGATCAGCACATGCCCGCGGATGAGCAGGGCGATCACGAGGCGATCGACGATGGCCTGCTGTCCGATGACGGCGCGCCCGACCTCGGCGCGAAGACGGGCGATGATCTCGTGCGAGCGTTCGATCGCCC
>JADGOA010000460.1 GCA_017883215.1 Thermoanaerobaculia bacterium
GCCGCGCTCCTCGAAGAACTAGGCGACTTTCTCCTCGAAGCCGTCTTCATCGCCGAGATCACGCGCGAAGAGGGAAGCTTCGACATCTACGACTCCATCACCGCCATTCACGAGAAGCTCGTGCGCCGGCACCCTCACGTTTTCGGCGACGTGGAGGCGAAGGACGCCGAGCAGGTGCTGGTGAACTGGGAAAAGCTCAAGAGCGAAGAGCGGAAGGCGGAGAACAAGGGCGTGCTCTCGGGCGTCCCCCAGTCGCTTCCCGCGCTTTTGAAGGCCTCCCGCCTGACAGAGAAAGCCGGGCGGGTCGGCTTCGACTGGCGGCGGACGCAGGATGTTTTCGACAAGCTGGAGGAAGAGATTCAGGAGCTGCACGAGGCCATCGAGACCGGGAAGAAGGAGCACGTGCACGAGGAGCTCGGCGATCTGCTTTTCACGATCGCGAACATCGCCCGGAAGCTGGACGTGAACGCCGAGGAGGCGCTGCAGTCGACCAATCGCAAGTTCCAGTCGCGGTTCCAGTCGATGGAGTCGAAGGTCCACGGCAGCGGCCGCAACCTCGACCAGCTGAGCCTCGAGGAGATGGACGCGCTGTGGGACGAGGCGAAGGCTGCGGAACGGGCGTCTGAGGAGTGAGCCAGGCGGTGCGAACGAAGCGACTCATCTGGATCGCGGCTCTCGTGGTCGCGCTCTTCCTCGCCGCACACGACTTCGCGGTGCCGCCGCAACGCGCTTTCGGTGCACGCGCGGCCCTGGCGGCGATCGATCAGTACCGTGCTCACGTCTCTCCGCACCTGCACGGTGTCGTGGCCTGCCGTTTCACGCCGACGTGCTCCGCCTACGGCCGCGAGTCGATCCGGAAATACGGTCTGGCGGTCGGTGGGTGGCGCACCGCAAGTCGCATCGCGCGCTGCAATCCCTGGACGAAAGCGGGGACGGTCGATCCGCCGTAATGGAGTGCGGGCGTCTCGCCCGCCGCGATCCGGCGTCCCGCGCCGGATCGCTTTTTCTGGAACCCGAGCCGCCGGACGGCGGAATGAGCTGCATCAGATCCAGCTCGATCTTCTCGGGATTGGAGTGCGGACGTCCTCGTCCGCAGCCGCCGGACGTCCCCGTCCGGCGGTGGCTGGTTTCGCGAAGGAAGAACGATCGGACGAGGACGTCCGATCGATGCGGACGAGGACGTCCGCACTCCTATCGTTCGCGACCTGAGTCGCCGGGCGCGGGACGCCCGGCGACGGCGGGCGAGACGCCCGCACTCCGGCTACTCCAACGTCTCTTCGGCACTCGGGCAGAGCTCGTTGAGCTGGCACTCGCTGCAGCGCGGTTTGCGGGCGATGCAGACGGCACGGCCGTGAGCGATGAGCCGATGCGAGAACGCGGTCCACTCCTTCGGCGGAATGAGCTGCATCAGATCCTGCTCGATCTTCTCGGGATTGGAATTAGCGGTAAGGCTGAGGCGTGCGGAGACGCGTGAGACGTGAGTGTCGACGACGATGCCGACCGGCTTCTTGAACGCATTGGAGAGGACCACGTTCGCCGTTTTCCGGCCGACCCCTGGAAGCGCAGTCAGTTCCTCCATCGTCTGCGGTACCTCGCCGGCGTGGAGCTCGACGATCGCTTTCGAGGCGGCGATCACGGCCTTCGCTTTGTTGCGGAAGAAGCCGGTCTGCTTGACGTCGCGCTCCATCACCGACTGCGGAGCGTTCGCGAATGCCTGCGGTGACGCGTACTTGCGGAAGAGCGACCTGGTGACGATGTTGACGCGCGCGTCGGTCGACTGCGCGGAGAGCATCGTCGCGATGAGCAGCTCGAACGGCGTGGTGAAATCGAGCGAGCACTTCGCCTTCGGATACGTCCGCCTGAGGCGATGAACGATCTCCTCCGCGCGCTCGCTTTTCTTCGACTGTTTTGGTTTGGTGGCCACGGGGAGAGGGTATCAGGAGCGATGGGGGTCGGGGCTCGGGCGTGAACCGATCCCGCGGCCATCCGACCCCCGACCCCTGACCTCCGACCCCCCGGGCATAAAATCCACACCATGACCACCACCGCCGCTCCCGAAACGCGCACCATCCGCGCGCCGCGCGGAAACGAGATCTCCTGCCGTGGATGGCAGCAGGAAGCAGCACTGCGGATGCTGATGAACAACCTCGATCCCGAGGTCGGCGAACGGCCTGACCAGCTGATCGTCTATGGCGGCATCGGGAAGGCGGCGCGCAACTGGGAGTGCTTCGACGCCATCGTGGCCACGCTGCGTCGGTTGAAGAACGACGAGACGCTCCTCGTCCAATCGGGCAAGCCGGTCGGTGTCTTCAAAACTCACGAGAACGCGCCGCGCGTGCTCATCGCCAATGCCAACCTCGTCCCCAACTGGGCCACCTGGGACGAGTTCCGCCGCCTCGACGCCCTCGGTCTGACCATGTACGGGCAGATGACCGCCGGCTCGTGGATCTACATCGGCACTCAGGGCATTCTGCAGGGGACGTTCGAATGCTTCGCCGCCGTGGCCCGCACGCACTTCCACGACTCCCTCCGCGGAAAGCTGGTCGTGACCGCGGGGCTGGGTGGGATGGGTGGCGCGCAGCCGCTCGCGGCGACGATGAACGAGGCCACGGCGCTGATCGCCGAGGTGGACCAGTCTCGCATCCAGAGGCGACTCGACAAACGCTATCTCGACGAGGAGGCGCCGTCGCTCGACGCCGCAATCGACCGCGCTCT
>JADGOA010000107.1 GCA_017883215.1 Thermoanaerobaculia bacterium
GACCGCGGACCGCGGACCGCAAACCGCGGTCGGGCCCGCGAACACCCACGACGGCCGGGAGCGAAAGTTCCCGGCCGTTCGTGCTTGCGGCGTCGGTCCAGGCATGCGGGGGATCCGTTCCGCCGCTCCCCCGCGGACCGCGGACCGCAGACCGCGGTCGGGCCCACGAACACCCACGACGGCTGGGAGCGAAGGTTCCCGGCCGTTCGTGGATGACATGCTTGGCTCCGCAGACCGCGGTCTGCGGTCTGCGGTCTGCGGTCCGCCGTCTGTACAATGCCCCTCCGTGAACGACGAGCACTTCATGCGTCGAGCTCTCGAGCTTGCCGAGCGCGGCCGGTACGGCGTCAGCCCCAACCCGATGGTCGGCTGCGTCATCGTGCGCGACGGCGCGATCGTCGCTGAGGGGTGGCACCGGCGCGCGGGAGAAGCGCACGCGGAGATCGACGCACTTCAAGAGTGCGACGACCCCCACGGCGCGACCATGTTCGTGTCGCTCGAACCGTGCTGCCACACCGGAAGAACAGGACCGTGCAGTGAGGCCGTCGCCGCCGCGGGCCTTGCTCGCCTGGTCGTGGCCATGCGCGATCCGCACGAGATCGTCGATGGCCGCGGGATCGCGGCAATCCGGGCAGCCGGCGTGGAAGTGACGGAAGGCGTTCTCGAATCAGAGGCGCGCCGGCTCAACGAAAAATTCACCTGGGCAGCGACCAACAAGCTGCCGTTCGTGCTGCTCAAGGCGGCCATGACTCTCGATGGCAAGCTGGCCACCGTGGCCAGAGAGAGCCAGTGGATCACCGCGGAAGCGGCGCGGGAAAAGAGCCTGGCGCTGCGCGAGGAGTACGACGCCATCCTGATCGGCAGCGGCACCGTAGTGGCCGACAATCCCGGCCTCACGCGCCGCCTGGGGTGGAATCAGTCGATCACGCCGTGGACGCGCGCCGTCGTCGACGCCGGCGACGCGCTCTCTCCTCATGCCCAGCTCTTCAGCGACGGCGGGCGCACCATCCTCTTCACTCCGAAAGCGCCCGACGATCTGCCGTCGAATGTCGATGTCGTCCCGATGCAGGCCGTCAACGGACGACTGGACCTCGTCGCGGTCCTGCGGGAGCTGTACAGGCGCGGCGTGCAGTCGTTGATCGTGGAGGGGGGATCGCTCCTCCACTCCGATCTCATCCGCCGCGGGTTGTGGCAGAAGATGGTCGTCTTCGTGGCGCCGGCAGTCATCGGAGGGGCGGACGCGCCTTCGATCTTCTCCGGCGAGGGGGTGAGCCGGTTGACAGACGCCTATCGCTTCCGTTTTGATCGCGCCGAGCTCGTCGGAACGGATCTGATGATCACGGCGTACAACAAGTCCTGAGTGCTGAGTCCTGAGTCCTGAGTGGGCGCAGGACTCAGCACTCAGGACTCAGGACTGGGTTCGACCCCAAAACGAATGTTTACAGGAATCATTCTCCACAGCGGCACCATCGAGTCGTTCGAGAAACTCGACAACGGCGCGCGCATGCGCCTGCGCACGACCGATCCTGTCCCGTTCGACCGCGGCGAGAGCCTGGCGGTGAACGGCGTCTGCCTGACGATGCTGCCGGTGGGCGACGGCTCGCTCGAGACCGACCTCTCCAATGAAACGCTCTCGCGAACGACGCTCGGCAGCCTCGGCGCCGGAGCGACCGTCAACGTCGAGCGCGCACTCGCCCTCGGCGACCGGCTGGGGGGGCATCTGGTCCAGGGGCATGTCGACACCGTCGGGACACTGATCGCCACCGCCAATGAAGGGGAGTTCGCCGTCCTTCGATGGAGCTACCCCCCCGAATTTTCGGAGCTCGTGGTGAGCAAGGGATCGATCGCCGTCGACGGGATCTCATTGACGATCGTCGATCCCGATCGCGAGAGCTTCGGCGCCGCGCTGATCCCCGAGACTCTGCGGCGCACGAACCTCGGTGCGGCCCGTATCGGCGACGGCGCAAACCTCGAGTTCGACATGGTCGCCAAGTACGTCCGCACGCTGGTGCTCCCCTACCTGCCGCAGAAGGCGCAGGGGTGATCCTCTACCGCAAGAGCGCGCAGCTCCGGATGAAGCGCGCGGCCGTGCCGGAGCCGCCGTTCTGGTTTGCCACTGCCATTGCGCCTTACAGCGCGCGGCGCGCACAGCCGGTGGCGATCGACTATCTCGATCTGCGCGCCTCGTCGTCCGCGCGCCTGGAAGTGACGGTCTGCGACACCGTCCGCGACGACCTGGAACGATCGCGGCGGCTCGACGAGCCGGTGCTCGTCGATGCCGCGGAGTCGGCGGAACGGTTCTTCCGCCGTGGCGAAGAGGCGCTGGGATATTGCGGCGAGGAAGGGCTCGCCGCACTCCACCTGATCTCCACACGCAGCGAGCTCCCGGCGGGGAACGCTGCCGATTCCGTGGTTGCCATCGCTGCCTGGCCCGTCGACCTGGGCCAGCTCGAGATCCTCTTCTCGGCCGCGCGTGAACGCCGGCTGCGCTGGGGTGTGGCCATCCCGGTGATCTACCCGGTGACCACGAACCTCTCCACGCTCGCCTCTCTCTTCGAGCTGGCGCTCGGATCGGGAGCGGCGTTCTTCGCGGCGTTGCCGATCGAGATGGACGCGACCGCGAAGCACGCCATCGCCCAGTCGCTGGCCATCGGCGCGGAGGACGACGTATACGCCACGCTCTTCCACAGCAATCTCGAGCCGCTCCACGTCGCCACCGAGCGGCACATCGCCGCTCTGGCCGCCGCAAGCGGCCTGTTCGACTTCATCCCGCCTCCGCGGTGGGAACGCCGCTCCAACTGGAACGCCGCCACGCTCTTGACGCTCACGGCGTCACGCATGATGGCGATGGAGCACGAGACCGAGCTCGCCGGCACGATCGCCCGCTCCGCACGCGCAGTCGCGGAGATCGACAAACCGATCGAAAGGATCGCCGCCGCGGCCTCGCTCTCGATCGTGCAGGCGCTCGACGAGGTCAGCGTCGACATCCTCAGCGACTGGGTCGCCGGCGGCCAGTCCCCCTTCGTCGAGCGCATCAACCGCGAGTGGCGGCTGCGACGCGACGCGGGGATGTGAGGCCTGAGTCCTGAGTGCTGAGGTGCGCAGGCATCGGTCGGGGCCCATGAGCCAACGACACCCGGCCCTCATAACCCGTGCCCTACTCAGGACTCAGGACTCAGGACTCAGGACTTTTTCGAGTGCGTGACCTTCACCTTCGTCTTGATGCCGCCGCGGACATAGAAGTCCCCTTCGACTTCGATGAAACGCGGGTCGAGGATGGAGATCAGGTCATTGGCGATGCGGTTCGTGACGGCCTCGTGGAAGGTCCCCTGGTCGCGGAAGGACCAGAGGTAGAGCTTGAGCGACTTGAGCTCCACGCACTTCTGGTCGGGCGTGTAGCGGATGCGGATCGTGGCGAAATCGGGCTGCCCGGTCATCGGGCAGAGGCAGGTGAATTCCGGCGCCTCGAAGGCGATCTCGTAATCGCGCTCGGGGTTCGGGTTCGGGAAGCTTTCGAGAGTCGTCGATGGCTGTGTTGGCATTTTGGTGGGCGAGTAGCGAGTAGCGAGTAGCGAGTAGCGAGTAGCGAGTAGCGAGTAGGAAAACCAGTCCGCGGAACGCCGCGTTCCCCTACTCGCCACTCGCTACTCGCTACTCGCTACTTCTTGGCCGGAGCGGCGGCCATGAGCTTCTGGTTGAGCTCCTTGATCCGCTCCTGGAGCTGGGCGATCTTCGCCTGGGCGTCGGCGCGGAGGCGGTCGTTCTCGCCCCGCATGCGCGCCACCTCGTCGTCGTTCTGCGAGCGGGAGGATTGCGTCTGGGCCATCTGCTGGCGGAGGAAGTCGGAATCGTGCCGGAGGTTCTCGATCTCCTCGTCCTTGTCGGCGAGGCGCTGACGCCATTGCACTTCCTGCTCTTCGTAGAGACGCTTGATATCCATCAGTTCCGTGATCTGGGAAAAATCGGAGTAACTGGGCGCCATGTCTCCTCCTGAGCGGACGCGCTCTTCGATCTGCGGGAAGAGCTTGCGAAGCTTCAGCGAAAGGTCGTCGGAATCGCTCGACAGCTCCATCGCTTCCTTGTACGAGATCTTCTGGTGAACGAGCAGGGCGATGAGCGACTGGTTCATCGTCTGCATCCGGAACAGCCCCACCGAGCTCTCCATCGCGTCGCCGATGTCCTTGGTGGCCCCCTCCTCGATCATCTTGGCGATCTGGGGGGTGTTCTTCAGGATCTCCACGGCGGCGGTGAGCTTCCCTTCCCTCGTCTTGACCAGCTTGAGCGAGATGATGCCCCGCAGAACCAGCGCGAACTGGCTGCGGATCTGCTTGTGCTGCTCCGCGGGAAACGCGTCGATGATGCGGTCGATCGTCTGGGCGGCGTTGTTGGTGTGCAGCGTCGAGAAGACCAGGTGGCCGGTCTCGGCGGCCGTCAGCACGGTCTGGATCGTGTCGCGGTCGCGCATCTCGCCCACCATGATCACGTCCGGGTCCTGGCGCATGGCGTTCTTCAACGCCTCTCGGAACGTCGGCGTGTCGGTGCCGACCTCGCGCTGTGACACCGCGGCCGTGCGGTCGCTGAAGAGAAACTCGATCGGGTCCTCGATCGTCACGATGTGCAGCGGCTCGCTGTCGGAGATCTCCATGATCATCGCCGCCAGCGTCGTCGATTTCCCCGATCCCGTCGGCCCGGTGACCAGGACCAGCCCGTCCGGAAGGTGCGTGAGGTCCCGCACCGCCTGGGGCAATTCCAGCGTGTCGATGGAGATCACGTTGATCGGAACCCGGCGGAACACCGCGCCGACGGTCCCGCGCTGCAGGAAGACGTTGGCGCGGAAACGGGCCACCCCCGGAACGCCATAGCCGAAGTCGACCGATTGATTGCTGTCGAACTTCTCCCGCTGCGCGTGGTTGAGCAGCGGCAGGAGCATCCGCTCGAGATCGGCCGGCTTGATCGGATCCATCTTCACGGGGATCAGTTTTCCCTGCAGGCGCAGCAGCGCCGGACGCATCGGCTTCAGATGGAGATCCGAGGCCTGATGCTTGGCCATGTAGATGAGCAGGTCATTGAGCGTCAGCTGCGGCGAGGGCTCCGCGGCCGCGGGCGTGGGGTTCTGAACCGACATGGCGTCGCGATTATACCCACCGCCCATCCAGTTGCTCAGTTGCTGAGTTGCTCAGTTTCTCAGTTGGAGAACCGGATCGGCCAACTCAGCAACTGGGCAACTGAGTAACTGAGCAACTGGGTGGGCGGCGGCCTCACCTCCGCATGATCGAGTCGAGAATCATCAGAAACGCTTCCTGCTGTTTCGGTTCGGTCTTGTTGATCACGGCGATGGTCTCGCCGATGCGGAAGCGCTCGTGAAGGACGTCGACGGACACCGCCGATGTGACGATGATCCGCTTCGGCGGAATCCCCTTCTGCCGTGCGTAATCGACGAATTTTCTCCCGTCCATTCCAGGCATTTCCATGTCGACGATCAGAAGGTCGATGGTCTCGTCGATCTTCGGCAGAGCGTCGTAGGGATGCGAGTACGTCTCCACCTCCACGCGGGTGGGATAGCGCTCGGCGATGAAGTTCGACCAGAGATCGCAATACGCCGGGGAATCGTCGACGATCACGACACGCTTCTGTCGCGCTGCCCCGGAAGTGACACCGCTCATCGCTTCGATTTCTTTTTGGCGGCACTCTTCGCCGGCGCGGCGGCAGCGTGAACGCGCCGGTCGTAGCGGAGCTCGCCGCCCACGATCGTGGCCACGGCCCGCCCCTGAAGCTTCTCGCCGATGAAGGCCGAGTTCGAGGCCTTCGAGACGAACGGAGCGGCCGCTTCGTACTGCGCCTCGAGATCGAGAATGGTCACGTCGCCCACGCTCCCCTGGCGGAGCGATCCGCCCGGGAGGTTGAAGACGCGAGCGGGACCGCACGAGAACAGGTCGATGAGCCGGCCGAGTGCAATCACCTTCTTCCGCACCAGGCGGTCATAGCAGACGGGGAAGGCCGTCTCCAGGCCGATGACGCCGAACGGTGCGAGATCGAACTCGACGTTCTTCTCGTCGAAATGGTGGGGGGCGTGGTCTGTGGCGATGGCGTCGACCGTGCCGTCGGCGATCCCTTCGAGAATCGCCTGGCGGTGCTCCTTCGATCGCAGCGGAGGATTCATTTTCAGATTCGTCGAGAACGACTGCACCGACTGGTCCGTCAGGGCGAGGTGGTGCGGCGTCACTTCGCACGTGACGTTCACCCCCGCCCGGCGCGCCCTGCGCACGACCTCGATGGCTCCCGCCGTCGACATGTGCGCGATGTGCAGGTGCGCCCCGGTCAGCCGCGCCAGGATCACGTCGCGCGCCACCAGCGTCTCTTCCGATGCTGCCGGAATGCCGGCCAGCCCCAGGAGCGTCGAGTAGTAGCCCTCGTGCATGACGCCCCCCTCGTTGAGGTTCGCGTCTTCTTCGTGGGCGATCACCGGGATGCCGAGCATCGAACAGTATTCGAGCGCCCGGCGCATCAACTGGGCGTTCCAGACCGGTTTGCCGTCGTCGCTCACCGCCACGCAGCCGGCGGTGTGGAGATCGGCCAGCTCGGCCAGCTCCTCTCCCTTCAGCCCCCTGCTGACCGCGCCGATGGGATAGACCCGGCAGGCGCCGTGACGGGCCGCTTCGGCGACGACCATCTCGGTGACGGCGCGCTCGTCGTTCGGCGGCACCGTGTTGGCCATGGCGCAGACGGCGCTGTAGCCGCCCGCGACAGCGGCGCGCGTTGCGGTGGCGATCGTCTCCTTGTGCTCCTGCCCAGGCTCACGCAGGTGAGTGTGCAGGTCGACGAAACCCGGAGTGACGACGAGGCCAGCGGCGTCGAACACGTCCACGCCGGACTTGATCTTCTTGTCGACCCGCGCGATGCGGCCGTCCTCGATCAGGACGTCGAGCTTCGCGTCGAGCTTCTGCGAGGGATCGACCACACGGCCGTTGATGATGAGAAGGTTCATAAGATCAGCGATGTTGTCCCGGTTCGGTGTTCCGGGGGGTCGGGGCTCGGGGGTCGGTGGTCGGAGGCGGAACGATCGAGTTCGCCTCCGACCACCGACCTCCGACCCCCTCTTCGTTTCTCACGCTCCCTCCATGTGTGCCCCGCCCAGCAGGTAGAGCACGGCCATGCGCACGGCCACGCCGTTGGTGACCTGCTCGAGGATCACGGACCACGGGCCGTCGGCGACGTCGGACGCGATTTCCACGCCGCGGTTCATCGGGCCGGGATGCATCACGATCAGCCCCTCCTTGCCGCGCCGGAGGCGCTCGGGCGTCAGGCCAAAGGTGTTGTAGTACTCGCGCAGCGACGGGATGGTCAGCTTGCCCTGCCGCTCCAGCTGGATGCGCAGCATCATGATGACGTCGGCGCCTTCGATGGCCTTGTCGAGCGAGTGCACGACGCGGACGCCCATCTTCTCGATGTCCATCGGCAGCAGCGTCGGCGGGCCGGCCACCGTCACGTTCGCCTTCATCTTCGTCAGCAGGTGGATGTTGGAGCGGACCACGCGCGAATGGGCGATGTCGCCGACGATGGAAATGTTCGTCCCCTGCAGCCGGCCCACGCGCTCGCGGATCGTGAAGGCGTCGAGCAGCGCCTGCGTGGGGTGCTCGTGCGCACCGTCGCCGGCGTTGATCACGGAGGCGGGCAGCCGATCGGCCAGCATTTTCGGCGATCCGGGATGCTTGTGCCGGATCACGATCATGTCGGGATGCATCGCCATGAGGTTCTCGGCGGTGTCGATGAGCGTCTCCCCCTTCTCGACGGAGGAACCGGAGGCGGAGAAATTCAGCGTATCGGCGGAGAGGCGCTTCTCGGCGATCTCGAACGACACGCGGGTGCGCGTCGACGCCTCCATGAAGAGGTTGATCACCAGCTGCCCCCGGAGCGCCGGCACTTTCTTCACCGGGCGTTCACTGACCTCTTTGAAACCTTCGGCGGTGTCGAGAATCAGCGTGATCTCTTCGGGAGAGAGCGGCTCAATGCCGAGGAGGTCTTTCGAACGGAGGGCGGAACTGGCGGTTCGCATTCTTCAGTTCGTCTTGCGCGGCGAGATCGGACTGCGGGACTCCCGGTCGTCTTTCGCCGCTCTGCGGGTCGGGGATGAGGTCTGTCGTCTGCGGTGGGTCACTTTTCCATGATCAGCACTTCGTCCGCGTCGTCGGTCTCGGTGAGCTTCACCTTGATGACTTCGTTGGCATCGGTCGGGACGGTCTTCCCGATGACGTCGGCGTGGATCGGCAGCTCCCGATGTCCACGGTCGATCAGGACGGCCAGCATCACCTGCCGCGGGCGGCCGAAATCGATGAGGGCGTCGAGAGCGGCGCGAATCGTTCGGCCCGTGTAGAGCACGTCGTCGACGAGCACGACGACCTTGTCATCGATCGGCTCCGGCAACTTCGTCGGCTTCACCACGGGCTGTGGGGCGATGGTCGTCAGATCGTCGCGGTAGAGCGTGATGTCCAGGATGCCAAACGGCACCGGCTGGTTCTCCATCTGCTCGATTTCCTTGGCGATCCTCTCGCCGATCGGCACCCCGCGGCTGCGGATTCCGACGATGATCAGATCGTCGATTCCCCGGTTCTTTTCGACGACTTCAATGGCCATCCGGCGGATGGCGCGATTCATCCGAGCGCTGTCCAGCAATCGCTTTTTGACGTTCATAATTGCGAAGGAAAAACTCCCGATCGGAGGCGGGCGGAGGATAACACGAACGGCAGCGGGAAGAATGTGGGTCGGTGCTCGGTGCTCGGAGTGGTGGCCGAGCGTCGGTGCTCGGCATCGAGCCCATCCGAGCACCGAGCACCGCCTTTAGCATGAAACCTGCAGCGCAACTCCTTCGCAGTGGCGAAAATCAAGGTCCTGATCGTGGAGGACAACTCCGACGTGCGGCGGCTCTATGCCATCGGACTCAACCAGCGTGGATTCGAGGTCAAGCTCGCCTCGGACGGGGCCCAGGCACTCGAGCGCATCCACAGCGAGAAGCCCGACGTCATCCTCCTCGACTGGCTCATGCCCCTGATGGACGGCGGAGAAGTCCTCGAGCACCTCTCCACCGATGGTGCCGCTTCGATCCCCGTCATCGTCATCAGCGGCCAACCCGCCCCCCCTGTCGTCGACCCGCGCATACGCCGCTGGCTCACCAAGCCGATCGGCATCGACGAGCTCGTCTCCGTCATCGACAGCCGGCCGCAGACGGCTGCCGACGGCCAACTGAGCTAAAATCAATCACTAATGGCCAAATTGTTCTTCGTCGGCCTCGACGGCACGGAGAAAAGCTACCGTCTGCAGACGCACCGGCCGTTCACCTTAGGGCGCGACCCGGGCAACGACATCATTCTCCGCGACCCGAAGGTGTCTCGGCACCATGCCGAGATCGTGTTCGAGCGGGGCTTCTTCGTTTTGCATGACCTCGCCAGCGCGAACGGCTCGTATGTGAACGGGAAACGCATCCGTGTGGCGCCCCTCACCCACGGCGCCAGCCTGCGGCTGGGGAACAGCGAAGGGCGGTTCTCCGAGGAGCTGCCGACCGAGAACGATGCCATCGAGAGTGATTACGGCGAACCATCCGAGCCACCGCTCCCGAGCGACGACCTCGACGCCGTTCCGACCTCGCAACATGAGCGGGTCAACCTGCAGACGTTCCCCCACGACAAGCTGTCGGCGGAACAGCTAAAAAAAAACTGACGATGGAGGAGGTGAGCGCTGACGCCCCTGCCGGCCCGGCTCCCTCGCACGCGTCCCCTTCTGCGCCTCCAGGCCCCTTCGCCAGCTCGCGATTTCGTTTCATGACCGGGGTGCCGGCTGGCGAGACGGCGCGGATTCGCGACGACTCCGGGCAGGTCCTTCTGACCTATCGAAGCTTCGCCAGCCCCGTCGGAATCGTCGCCTCTCTCGTCGCCTCCATCGTGGTTCTCACCGGCGTTGCGGCGATGCTGTTCCTCGCCGGCGAACACCACCCCCTCAGCGCCGCGGTCGCCATGATCCTCGCGGTCGTTTTCGCAGTGATCATCATGGCGCTGGTGCCGCCCATCACCGTGACGCTCTTCAACGGCACGAATCCGATGCTGACGATCGCGCAACGATCGCGTTCCGCGTTCCCGGCGGCGTCATTCGCGGTGGTGACATCGGACGGCGGGGCGGTGGCCGGATTGCGCAAGAGTTTTTTCGCACGCTTCGGAAGGAATCGCTGGCGCATCACCGACCCCGCCGGACGACCGATCGGACAGGCCGTCGAGGAATCGCTGGGCCGGGCCATGGCCCGCAAGATCGGCGGGAAGTTCAGCCGCGCCTTCGAGTCGGACGTCCTCGTGACCGCG
>JADGOA010000108.1 GCA_017883215.1 Thermoanaerobaculia bacterium
AATCCTTCCGGAAATGCGCCCCTCTCGACACCGGATTCCGGATCGCGGCGGTGGAGACGATCGCCGCCATCTGCTGGCCGTGGAACAGCTCCACGATCGACTTGCTGATCATCGACTCGTGGTAGTACTTCGAGAGGCGGTTGCCGAGCTCGCGCATGTCGGCCACCGCGCGTTTGAGCCGCTCGTAGCTGCGGACGATCCCGACGTAATTCCACATCGTGTGCTGGATCGTGGTCCAGTCCTGCAGGATGAGCGCGGGATCCTCGAGGTGCTCGCGGCCGGGGGGCTGCCAGTCGGGAATCGATTGGAGGATGGCGCCATCGATCGGACCGATGCCCGGCGGGCGTGACGAGAACGCGCGCCGGATCGTGTGCGCTTGTTTGGGCTGGCGCGTGGCCGGCGGCGGGTGTCGGGTGCGACGGCCCGGGGCCCGGGAGCCGGCACCGGACACTCTGTTCGACTCGACCGGCGTTGTCCCCGCCGTGAGCTTGTCGCGGATGGAGTGTGCGGCGAAGTAGCCCCAGGTCAATCCTTCGAGCAGCGAGGTCGAGGCGAGGCGGTTCGCGCCGTGAAGCCCGGTGCACGAGGTCTCGCCGATCGCGTAGAGCCGTGCCAGCGTCGTCTCGCCGGCGGTGTTGGCCAGGATGCCGCCGCAGAAGTAGTGCGCGGCCGGAACGACGGGGATCGGCTCGCGCTCGATGTCGACGCCGATCTCCGCGCAGGCGCGGCGTATGTTCGGGAAGCGGTCGGCGATCGACTGGTGGCCGTTGTAGAAATTGGCCAGATCGAGGTAGACGAACTCGTCTTTGTTGATGGTCATCTCGTCGAGGATGGCGCGGGCCACCACATCGCGCGGCGCGAGATCCTTGAGCGGCGAGTACTTCTCCATGAACAGCTCGCCCTTCTGATTGCGAAGGCGCGCCCCTTCGCCGCGCAGCGCTTCGGAGATGAGGAAGTGATTGGCCTGCTTGTCGGCGAGTGCCGTGGGGTGGAACTGCACGTACTCGGTGTTCATCAGGTCGGCGCCGGCGCGATGCGCCATGACCACACCGTCGCCGATCGCGCTGCGGGTGTTCGTCGTGTGCAGGTAGATCTGGCCGATGCCGCCGGTGGCGAGGACGGTGTAGTCGGCGAAGACCGTGTAGACCTCGTCGCTCTTGTTGTCGAGCAGGTAGGCGCCGACGACCTCGTTGGCGAGGCGATATCGCACCTGGATGTCGGCCGGATGGTGATGCGTGGTCAAAAGGTCGATGGCCGTGACGTCGCTCAGCAGCGTGATGTTCGGCTCTTCTTTGACGCGGTTGAGCAGCGAGTTCTCGATGGCGCGGCCGGTAGCGTCGCCGGCGTAGATGATGCGCGGCATCGAATGCGCTCCCTCCTGCGTGAGGTCGAGCTCTCCTTCGTCCGTGGTGGAAAAGGGGACGTGCATCTCATCGAGGAGGAGCTCTTTGACCACGCGCGGACCTTCTTCGGCCAGGAAGCGGACGGACTCCTCGTTCGAGATGCCGGCCCCGGCGCGAAGCACGTCGGCAACCAGCTTCGCCGGCGTGTCGTTTTCCCCCTGGTAGATGATCCCGCCCTGTGCCCAGAAGGTGTTGCAATCCTTCGGATCGGCGGCCTTGGTGACCAGGAGCGTCCGGATGCCGGCGCCGGCCAGCGTGAAGGCCGTCGTCAGCCCGGCGATGCCGGTCCCGATCACGAGCGCCGGGAAATGGTCACGGTTCTTGAGCTTGGCCACGGGGGGATTGTATGCGGGAGAGCGAGTCGCGAGTAGCGAGTAGGGGAGTGGAGATCGGGTAGTACACTACCGACCCTCTGCCATATGCGCGTACTGATCGCCGAAGACGAGAAGCGAACGCGGGCCATCCTGGTCGAGATGGTCCAGAGCCTCGAATGCGAGGTGATCGAGGCTCGCGCCGGCTTCGAGGCCATCAAGCTCGTTAAGGACCAGCATCCCGACGTGCTCCTCCTCGACGGCCTTCTCCCCGAGATGAGCGGCTTCGAGATCGCCCGCTTCGTCCGCAACCTCGCTCCCGACTACCACCCGCGCATCGTGATGATCACCGCCGTCTACAAGGCCCGGCGGTACCAGGACGAGGCGAAGCTTCGGTACGGCGTCGATGTGTATCTCGTCAAGCCGGTGACGAAGGAGGCGGTGAGCGCGGCGGTTTTCGGAGGGGTTGTGAAGGAGTCGTGATCGGCGAGAGGGGCAGTCGCGAGGTCACGGGCTGAATTCACCACAGAGGCACAGAGGACACAGAGAAAGACAGCTGTGGTCTCTGTGCCTCTGTGGTGAAAGAGAGTGCCGCAGTCGCGACGGTCCCGATTCCTGCACAGCCTCTGAGACTCAGGACTCAGGACTGTCCTCAAGCCGCCGGCTGCGCGAACCCGGTGATCACGTACGACCCGCTCTTGATGTCCTTCTTGATCTTGATGATGTTGTTGGTCTGAGCGTCTTCCAGCAGGTCGCTGAAGGTGTCGTAGCCGTAGTACTCCTCGTTGAAGGTCGGCTTCTTGCGCTGCATGGTCTGCTTGACCATCGATCCCCAGAGGATCTCCTTGTTCTCGCGCATGAGGGCCTTGATCGAGTCGATGAGCAGCTTGAAGACCTCGCCCTTCTTCTTGTCCTGGAAGGCGACGGTCGGCACCTTCTGCGTTCCGCGCACGAGATCCTCGTAGAAGATGAACTCGTCGCAGTTGTCGATCAGCAGGTCGCTCGAAGAGTTCTTCACGCCGACGCCGATGGCGAACTTGTCGTTCTCCTTCAGCTTCGACACCAGCGGCGAGAAATCGGAATCGCCCGAGGCGATGACGAAGACGTCGATGTGTTCCTTGGAGTAGGACATGTCCATCGCGTCGACGACCAGGCGGATGTCGGCGGAGTTCTTGCCGGAGTAGGAGCGGGCGGGGATCTCGATCAGCTCGATGGCCGCTTCGTGCAGCTCGCGCTTGTAGTCGGGGAACTTGTCCCAGTCGGCGTAGGCGCGCTTGACGACGATCTTCCCCTTCTCCAGCAGGCGCTCGAGGAGGAGGGCGATCTCGAACTTCTTGTACTTCGCTTCGGTGACACCGATCGCGATGTTCTCGAAGTCGATGAACAGGGCGATTCTTCGTTCGTTTGAATTCATGCTTCTCGGCGGGTTTCCGACGCTGCTCTCGTCATCACTGGCTGAGGCGTCGTCAAATGTTGGTTTGCGCACCATAGGGAAACGCGTAATTGACTCGGAATTGAAAGGAAACGTCGGATACCGCTTTCAATCCTCAAGTGGTTGATCCAGCGAGTGTAACCCACTTCCCGAGAGTGCCGATTCGGCTTTTGTGCCCAAGGGGTGCTCGGTGGTCGGTGCTCAGTGCTCGGAGAAGACGCGGGCAGCAGTGGCAGTTGCCCCCGACCCCCGACCCCCCGAGCACCGAGCACCGAGCACCCGTTAAACTACCCGCTTGAAGTCCTACATCACCCTCGCCCGCCCGTTCACCCTCCTCCCGCCCCTCTTCGGCATCATCTCCGGGGCGATCTGCGCCTGGGGCTCGGCTCACAATCCCGATCCGACCCGCGCGCTCACCACGAGCGTCATCCTGACGATCGTCCTCGGCTCGATCTGCGCGTCGTTTCTCAACGCCGCCTCCAACTCCATCAACCAGATCTGCGACCTGGAGATCGACCGGATCAACAAGCCGAACCGCCCGCTCGTCACCGGGGCGATTTCGTTGCGCAAGGCCTGGATCTTCACGTGGGTCTTCTACGCCCTGGCCATCATTCCGACGTGGTGGGTCGTCGTTTATCCCTACACGAGCTGGAGCGCGAAATTCCATGCGCCGATCGCCGCGCACGAGTGCTTCTTCATCTACATCGCCGGGATGATCTTCACCTTCGTCTACTCCGCCCCGGAGCTCGGCCGGACAAAACGGCACCCCATCGGCGCCAACGTGACGATCGCCATCCCGCGGGGATGCCTGCTCAAGGTCGCCGGCTGGACCATGGTCGCGCACGCCTTCGCGCCGCGGACTTTCCTCGCTTCCGCCGAGCCGTGGTTCATCGGGTCGGTCTTCATGTTCTTCCTTCTCGGCGCGGCGTCGACCAAGGACTTCTCGGACATGAAAGGTGACGCAGAGGGCGGCTGCCGCACGCTGCCGATCGTCTTCGGCGTTCGAAAGGCCGCCTGGATGATCGCTCCCTCGTTCGTTTTCCCCTGGCTGCTCCTGCCGCTGGGGGCCTGGTTGCGCGACCCCCTCTCGCCCGGACACCACATCCTCACCGGCAACCCGGCCTTCCTCACGATACTCGGCATCTTCCTCGCGCTCTGGGGCGTCTACACCGTCTATCTGATCGTCCGAAACCCCGACGAGCTGACCGCGACCGAGAACCACCCGTCCTGGCGCCACATGTACCTGATGATGATGGCCGCGCAGATCGGGTTCGCAGCGGCGTACATCGTGTGAAGATCTGGAGTGCGGGCGTCTCGCCCGCCGTCGCCGGGCGTCCCGCGCCCGGCGACTCTGTTCCGGGAAGCGATCCGGCGCGGGACGCCGGATCGCGGCGGGCGAGACGCCCGCACTCCACTCTCGCGCTACTATCCTCCCGTGCATGACGCGCTCGACCGTCGGACGCTCCTCGTCGCGACGATCGCGTTTTTCGCCGTTGCGTTCTTCGCCTTCGCCTTTTTCTACCTGCGGATGGCGATCCTCTGGGATGCCGATTCGTACTACCACCTCGCCGTGGCGCGCCTTTACGCCGAGAGCGGGATCGGCGCGCACATCCCGTGGGGACGGTTCAGCCTGCTGGCCAACGGCGGCGACAAGGACTTCCTCTTTCACCTCTTCCTGATGCCGTTCAGCGCCGCCCTCGATCCGGCGGTCGGCGGCCGGCTCGCGCTGGCGGTGCTCAACGCGGCGGTGGCGACCGCGATCGCGAATCTCGCCGCCCGCGCGATCGGCCTGTGGGGCTTTGCCGTCCCACTGTGGCTCTGGATTGCCGCCCCGCCGTTCTTCACCCGAATTGTCCGCCTCCGCCCCGAGCTGATCGCGCTGCTCGTCATCGCCGTCGCCATCCCGTTCGCCGCGAAGCGCAACTGGCTGGCGTTGGGTGTTCTGGCCGCGATCTTCACCTCGGCCTACACCGCCTTCCACGTTTTCCTCGCCCTCTGCGTCATCTGGTGGCTCCTCGACCGATTCCGCGCGCCCGGCGCCACTCAGGACTCAGGACTCAGGACTCAGGACTCCGCGACGGGTCACCCCTCTCCCACCGGGAGAGGGTGGCGCGCCCGACGGAGCGAAGCGAAGGAGGAAGCGCCGGGTGAGGGGCGTTCACATTGGCGCCAGCTCGTTCTTCCTTTCCTCGCGTGCGCGTTCGCACTCGTTCTCCGCCCTCACCCCATCGCGAACGCGGAGATCTGGTTCGTCCAGAACGTCATGTTCTTTCTCAACGCCGCCCGCCTCGATGTCGGCGACGAGATCCTCCCGCCGTCGCTCCAGCGCGTCGGCGCCGCCACGGTGGCGTGGATCGCCGCTCTGGCCGTGCTCTCGGTGATCGCCATGCGCTCGCGCGAGCGCGCGCATCCGCTGGCCCGGTACGCCGCGGTCCCGGCCGTCGTCTTCACGATTCTCTTTTTCGGGATGGTGCGGATGGCGACGTACTTCTTTCCACTGGCGACGATCGCGATTCTTCTGGCGATCGGCCCACGGCTGCGCGCGGCCCTCGGCGACGGAAAGCTCGGGCGCTACGCCATCCCCGCAACGCTGGTGATCTCGACCCTGGTCGCCCTGCCGCTCGCGCTGAACCGGACGCTCGTGGCGATCATCAGCGGCGCGCCGGTGGTTTCCGAGGCTGATTGGGAATCGTTCGGGAAGGCGGTGCCGCGAGGGGCGAAGATCGCGGCGTCGTGGGGCGATGCGGAAATTTACGCGCTGTGGGCGCCGCAGGGTCGGTCCCTGAACGTCCTCGATCCGATTTTCATGGCCCTCCCGTATCCGCGCCAGTACGGCGTGCAGAGAGCGGTGTTCGACGGACGCCATCCCGACGTTCCGTTCGCGGCGAAGTCGGCGCTCGACAGCGATTTCGTCGCCCTCGACTGGTCCGATGCTCCCCCGGTTCTCATCGATCGAATGAAAAGCGATCCGCGCCTGCACATCCGGTACGGCGGATACAACGTGCTCGCCGAGATCGTCCCGTCGAATGCGTTCGTCGTCGATTGGGTGGTCGGGGGGCGGCGCTATCCGCACGCCGGCGGAGCGCTTGCCGGCTTCGAAGGATTCGTCGATGCCACGCGCGTCTCCCGCGAGCGTTGCGCGACCTTCACGCAAACTCTCACCGGCCCGCAGCGCTTCACGTTCGCGCCCTATGGAGAGTCCGCCATCGCCATCGACGGCCACGTCGCCCTGACGACTCCCGGTCTCTCCGCGAACCTCGCCCGCGCAATCCCCGTCGAGCTCGCTGCCGGCCCGCACCGCGTCGACATCCGCACGTGCAGGGCGGGCGGGTTCAATGGGTTTTATCTGCGCCGGTGAAGAGCGCGAAGCGCTTTGGAGTGCGGCGACCGCAGTCGCCGCTTTCCTCAGCACGGAAACAAAGCGGCGACTGCGGTCGCCGCACTCCAAAGCCGCCGCCCAACCTCGTAGTTTTCGCGAAAGATTGCCCGAATGCCCTCTGTTCCACGTGACACACAACCTGTGCACCCCAAACCTGCCCACAACCCGTTGCGGTCCTCGCGAGCGCCCTCGCAACGCCCCTCCCGCCCCCCGACCCCCGACCGCCGACCCCCGTTTTCCACACCCCCTCCCGCTCCGCCTTCTTTTCGCCTCTTTTCTCTCCGGCCGAGTCCGCTAAAAGCTGTGGAAATGTATGCGGAAAAGCATCGCTGAATGCACACGAAAACAGTTGTTGAAAAAGCTGTGTAAAATGTGTGAATAACCAGCGGAATTTCTTCGGATTTCTGCGCTTTCGACTGTGTAAAACCCTGTGGATTTCCGGCGGAGAAGCGGCGGATAACCAGCGGATGCACAGCGGAAATACGGTGGAAAACTCCCGGGATCCCATTGTGCGTAACTTGCTGAAATCTTGTGAGTTACTCACGATGTTGTGGTATGCGGAGAAGCAACCACAAGATCTAGTGGCGTTGCCCTTGACATCACCTTTGGCCGGGCGTAGGTTGTCGCCATACAAACAACTCGGTGAATGCGAGGGAGGACAATGAAGGATTTCAAGCAGCAGTCTCGTCGTGGCACCCGCCTTCCCATCCGATCGGTGTCGCTTCAGATCCGCGACTACCAGGTGACGCTCAAGGTGAAGTCAGACGTGCCGCAGCCCGCAAACCCTTCGTTGAGTCGCCCCGCAGTTCGTTGAGTTGAAGGTGTCGGGTTTCGGCTGTCGGCTGTCGGGTTCACCCCCGCCACCTGACCCCCGCCACCCGCCATCCGTGCAGGGGAGGAGGTAGGGGAAGAAAGATCGGGAGTGAGGGATATCGATAGACGCTGAGCTCGTTGGATGGGTTGAAAGCCGTTGCCGCCATCCTGAAGTAACAAAGATCAGGGGATTTCAAGAGTCACTCTCGAAATCCTCCGGTCCGCTTGGGATCGGCGCTGACGGGCGAGCCACACGCCTCCTCGACATCCTTCCGTTTCACCCGAACTTCCATCCTCTACATTTTTTTGTCGCTTTTTTTGTTTTCGCAAAGGGAAGCGGTCGTCCCGTTCCGGCTCTCCGTCCCGACAGCCGGCACCCGACACCCGTGACCCGGGGGATGGAAGGAGAGGAGTCAATGACGTCCGTCGATGTTACAACCCAGTCTCTGCGAGCCCGTTCGAATGCCCACAAGAAGGGGCGCAAGGAGACGAAAGTCGGCGGGATCACCGTCGACCGCTACTACACGAAGCCCGGCGTCGACGTCTACGACACCTGCGACTGGGAGACGCGCGGCGCGCTGATCACCAACGAGCGCGGCGAGTCCGTCTTCGAGCAGAAGGACGTCGAGATGCCGAAGTTCTGGTCGCAGATGGCCACCAACGTCGTCGTCTCGAAGTACTTCCGCGGCCACCTCGGCACGCCCGATCGCGAGTCGAGCGCCCGCCAGCTCATCGGCCGCGTGGTCCGCACCATCACCCAGTGGGGTCGCGAGGGCGGCTACTTCGCCACCGAAGCCGACGGCGACACCTTCCGCGACGAGCTCGCTCACATCCTTCTCTATCAGATGGTGTCGTTCAACTCGCCGGTGTGGTTCAACGTCGGTATCGAGCCGAAGCCGCAGTGCTCGGCCTGCTTCATCAACTCCGTGAGCGACACCATGGACTCCATCCTCGGCCTGGCCAAGACCGAGGGGATGCTCTTCAAGTACGGCTCCGGAACGGGATCGAACCTCTCCAGCATCCGCTCCTCCAAGGAGCTCCTGGCCGGCGGCGGCACCGCCTCGGGGCCGGTCTCCTTCATGCGCGGCTACGACTCCTTCGCCGGCGTGATCAAGAGCGGCGGCAAGACCCGGCGCGCCGCCAAGATGGTCATCCTCAACGCCGACCATCCCGACATCCTCGACTTCATCGAGTCGAAGGAAAAGGAAGAGAAGAAGGCCTGGGCCCTGATCGACGCCGGCTACGAGGGCGCCTTCAACGCTCCGGGCGGCGCCTACGACTCGGTGCAGTTCCAGAACGCCAACCACTCCGTGCGCGTCACCGACGCTTTCATGCACGCGTACGAGAAGGACGAAGACTGGTCGACCCTCTCCGTGGTCGAGCCGCGCAGGAAGATGGCCACGTACAAGGCGCGCGAAATGATGCGCAAGATGGCCGAGTCGGCCTGGGTCTGCGGCGATCCCGGCATGCAGTTCGACACCACCGTCAACGACTGGCACCCCTGCCCTAACACGGCGCGGATCAACGCCTCCAATCCCTGCTCCGAGTACATGTTCCTCGACGACTCGGCGTGCAACCTCGCTTCGTTGAACCTGATGAAGTTCTACAACGGCGCGAACGGCGTCTTCGACGTCGAGTCCTACCGCGCCGCCCTGCGCATCGTCATCACCGCGCAGGAGATCGTGGTCGACTACGCCTCCTACCCGACTCCTGCCATCGAGAAGAACTCTCACGCCTTCCGCCCCCTGGGCATCGGCTACGCCAACCTCGGCGCGCTGCTCATGGCCCGCGGCCTGGCGTACGACAGCGACGAGGGCCGCGACTACGCAGCGGCGATCACCTCGATCCTCTCCGGCGAGTCGTATTCGCAGTCCTCGCGCATCGCCGCGAAGATCGGCCCGTTCGAAGGCTACTCGGTCAACGAGCAGCCGTTCCTGCGCGTCATCGACAAGCACCGCCGCGCCGCGTACCGCATCAGCAACCGCACCCTTCCCGCCGATCTGGCAACAGCATCGACTCAGGTATGGGACGAGGCGTATGCGTTAGGGCAGGAGAGCGGCTACCGCAACGCCCAGATCTCCGTGCTCGCGCCGACCGGGACCATCGCGTTCATGATGGATTGCGACACCACCGGCATCGAGCCCGACATCGCCCTGGTCAAGTACAAGAAGCTCGTCGGCGGCGGCATGCTCAAGATCGTCAATCAGACGGTCCCCACCGCCTTGAAGCGCCTTGGGTACGACGACAAGCAGGTCAAGGAGATCGTCCAGTACATCGACGAGAACGACACCATCGAAGGAGCGCCGCACCTGCTCGACTCGCACCTCTCGGTATTCGACTGCGCGTTCAGGCCGGCCAACGGCACGCGGTCGATCCATTACCAGGGTCACCTGAAGATGATGGGCGCCGTGCAGCCGTTCATCAGCGGCGCGATCTCCAAGACCATCAACATGCCGCCGAGCGCCACGATCGAAGAGATCGAGCAGGCGTATTACGAGGCGTGGAAGCTGGGTCTGAAGGCCGTGGCCGTCTACCGCGACGGCTGCAAGCGCTCGCAGCCGCTGTCGACGGCGAAGGACAAGAGCGGCCTCGAGCAGTTAGGCGTAACTCCGACCGCCGTCCGCCGCAAGCTCCCCGACGAGCGCGCGGCGATCACGCACAAGTTCTCCATCGGAGGCCACGAGGGCTACATCACCGTCGGCAAATACGAGGACGGAACCCCCGGCGAGATCTTCATCACGATGGCCAAGGAAGGCTCGACGATCTCCGGCCTGATGGACTCCTTCGCCACGATGACCTCGCTGGCCCTCCAGCACGGTGTCCCGCTGCAGCTCCTGGTCGACAAGTTCACCCACACCCGCTTCGAGCCCTCGGGCTTCACAAGGAACCCCGAGATCCCGATGGCGAAGTCGATCATGGACTACCTGTTCAAGTGGCTGGCCGTCAAGTTCCTCCCAAGAGAGAGCCAGGCCGAAGCCGGCGTGATCCTCCGCGACGAGCC
>JADGOA010000109.1 GCA_017883215.1 Thermoanaerobaculia bacterium
CCGGCGAGGAGAGGCAGTTCCCGTGGGGCGAGGAAGGTCCCGGCGCAACGCGCGGCAACTTCGGCTTCATCAGCTGGGACCCGCTGGCTGTCGGCTCGTTTCCTGCCGGTGCGAGCGCGTGGGGTGTTCACGACCTGGTCGGCAACGGTTGGGAGTGGACCTCGACGAAGTTCGATGGCTTCCCCGGATTCGAGCCGATGCCGTCGTACCCGGTCTACTCAAACGATTTCTTCGATGGACAGCACTTCGTTATGAAGGGCGCCTCGCCGGCGACCGCGCTCGAGCTGATCCGCCGCTCCTTGCGCAACTGGTTCCGCCCAACGTATCCGTACGTTTATGCGACATTCCGGTGCGTCACGACGGCGTAGTACACGACCCCGTAACCTCGTAACCGAGACTCCGAAATCACACCGTTTCGCGCCCGGTGCGCATGTAACCGCCACCATTGACTTCCACCGTGGCACTCGCGCTGATTTAGGTGCGCGTTGTGCAAATGCGGCGAGGCATGGAAATGAAGACTTACAAACCGAAACAGTTCGATCTCAGCGGTCTTACCGGCATCTCCGACAAAACATTGGAGTTGCACTTCAAGCTCTACGAGGGTTACGTCTCGAACACGAACTCGCTCACGGAAAAACTTGCCGGGTATTTCAAGAGCGGCAACGTCGAGCAGTCCGATTTCGCGGCCTACTCCGAACTGACCCGCCGGCTCGGTTTCGAATACAACGGCATGGTCCTGCACGAGTACTACTTCGGAAACATGAAGAAGCAGGGCGGCGGAAACCCCGGACCGACGTTCCGCGCCGCGATCGAGAAGAGCTTCCCCTCGGTCGACGTCTGGCGGAACGATTTCGTCGGCGTCGGGAAGATGCGAGGAGTGGGGTGGGCGATCGCGTACCTCGATCCGTCGACCGGATGGGTCTCCAACCACTGGATCACCCTTCACGAGACCAATAACGTGGCCGGCTTCGTCCCGCTCCTGGTGATGGACGTGTGGGAACACGCCTTCCTGCTCGACTACAAGCCGGCGGAGCGGCCGAAGTACATCGAGGCATTCCTGGCGAACGTCGACTGGAGCTCGATCGAGAAGCGCATCGGCCGCGTTCAGGTCAGCGCCGACTGGCGCTGACAGGCGCGCTACAGACATCCTTCGAGGATCCGCCGGCCGCTTGCCGGCGGATCTTTTCGTTTTCAGAGACGAGCGATGAAAAACCGGATCGACGACATCCTGCACCGCGTTCAGGCCGAGTACCTCGAGGAACTGCTTCCCGCACGCGACCCACTTCTCGAGGCAATTGAGAAGTTCGCCGAGGACCACGATCACCCGATCGCGGACCCGGAGGTGGCGCAGCTGATGCGAGTCCTGATGCGGTTGAAAAAGCCGCGGCGGATCGTCGAAGTCGGAACGAACATCGGATACTCGGTGGTCGTGATGGGGCGCGAGCTCGACGGCGACGCGGTCATCGAGACCATCGAGATCGACCGCTCGATTCTCGAAACCGCCCGACGATTCGCGACTGATGCGGCGCTGCCCTGCCGCGTCGTCTTCCACGAAGGCGCAGCCACAGAGGTCCTGCCTAGACTCGATGGCCCGTTCGATTTCGCTTTCATCGATTGTGTGAAGACCGAGTACGGCCAGTACCTCGACCAGCTCCTGCCGAAGCTCGAGCGCGGCGCGCTGATCATGTGCGACAACCTGCTGTGGAAGGGAAAGATCGCGCGCGGCGAGCACGACGCTTCGACCGATGCGCTCCGCGATTTCAACCGGCGCATCACCACCGATCCGCGGCTGCTCACGACGGTCGTTCCGGTCGGCGACGGTACCGGGCTGTCTGTGGTTCTGTGAGGCAGGGGGCAGTGCACAGGGGGCGGGTCTGCCCACTGCGCACTGCCCACTATTTGCCAGCCGCTGCCTACAAAAAAGGCCGCGACGCTCGTGCGCCGCGGCCTGCCAATGTTCGGATTATCGAGAGCTTACTTCGATGCGCTCCCCGCCGCGCCCTTCACGGTTCCGCGAACCGGGATGGTCACCACCGGGCTGAGCTTGTCGTTCGTGTAGATTTTCACGTCACCCTGGAGGTCGCCGGCTTTCGCTGCTTTTCCGACCTGCAGCGTCACTTCGTATTCGCCGCGGTTCGCCGTCGGCTTCACGGCAGCCGTGATGCCGCTGATCGAAGACTCGGCCTTCGTCACGCTGAACCTCTCGGGCGCCTTCAGATCGTTCGAGCGGAGTAGGATCGAACGCGTTGCGGCGGGGTCGGTCGGCACCACTTCGCCGAAGTTGATGCCGCTGGGCTCGACGCGGAATGCCGGCCGGATCACACCCGAAATGGAGACGAGGTATTGAGGCTGGTGGCGCGAGGTCGTGGTGAAGCGAACCTTGTCGGCAATCGGGCCGATTCGAGCGTCAGTTCCGCCGACGGTGATCGCCACCTTGTACTGTGCCTGTCCGGGCCGGCCGACGTTCGGGGCCATCTGGGCAGGATCTTCGATTTTGGCGTAGCTCACCTTCACCCAGTCGCCCGGAGTCTCGACTTTGGTGATGGCGAACGGCTCTTCCTCCTCAGAGTAAAGCGTGACGTACTGCGTCTCGACGTCGCCGAGGAGCATGTTGAAGCGGACGAACCCGGCCGGGAAGGCCTCGACGTACGGTTTGACGATCGCGTTGATCGTCAGCTGTGCCGAAGGGGTCGAGGGGTCGCTCGTCTCGAGTGCGATGGTCTTTGCGATCGGTCCCGCGAATGCAGTCGTGTCGACGTGAGCATTCACCTTTCCAGTCTCGCCCGGTTTGATGACCTTGTCGAAATCAGCGACCGTGCAGCCGCAGCCCGGCTTCGCAGCGATGATCTGCAGGTCAGCGTCACCGGTGTTCTTGATCAGGAAGGACCAGTCCAGCTTGTCCCCTTTGGCAACGGTGCCAAAGTCCTTGATCGGCTCGACGACGGTCAGTCGCGGAGCTTTCGCCTCGGTGACCGGCTTGACCTCGCTCGCCTTTTCGCTCGTCTGGGCAGACGCGATCGTCGCCACCGACAAGACCGACGCGAGCATCATGACAATGATTCGTTTGGACATTCGAAAAATCCTCCTGTGTTGGACCACCTGCGGTTCGCGGTCGGTTCGAACATGGCTGCCAAAATCGCCATTCCCGGCCTCGCGAAGGGATTCGATTCTACAATCGTGCTTTCTGGAAGCACGCTTCTTGCTCACTGCACCCCACACTCATGCCACACGTTGAACATGTTCCGAACGTCAAGCGCGTTTACCTGATCGGAATCTGCGGAACGGCCATGGCGTCGCTGGCCGGGATGCTCCAGGAGCGCGGATACACGGTCGGCGGCTCTGACGAACACGTCTACCCGCCGATGTCGACGTATCTCGAGCGCCTTCGTATCCCCGTCCTCGAGGGGTATACGAAAGAGCACCTGGAAACGTTCCGTCCGGACCTGGTGATCGTCGGCAATGCCGCGGCTCGGACCAATGTCGAGGCCGCTGCCACGGTCGAGCTCGATCTCCCCTACACATCGATGCCCGAGGCCATCTACCAGCTGTTCATCAACGGAAAGCACTCGATCGTGATCGCCGGAACGCATGGAAAGACCACTACGACGTCGCTGATGGCCTGGATCCTCGAGGCTGCGGGCCGGGATCCGAGCATGGTCGTCGGAGGCATTCCGGCCAATTTCAACCAGAACTTCAAGCTCGGCCACGGCGCGGACTTCGTGATCGAAGGAGACGAGTACAACACGGCGTTCTTCGACAAAGGGGCAAAGTTCCTTCACTACCACGCGAACACGCTCCTGGTGAACAACATCGAGTTCGACCACGCCGACATTTTTCCGGACCTCGGCGCGATTCTCGACATGTTCCGCCGGGCTGTCGTGCAGATTGCCCCGGACGACGTGATTCTCGGGAACGGCGATGACGAGAACGTGGCCTCGTTGCGCAAGGACTCGAGGGCGCGCTGGCTGACGTTCGGCTGGGACCGGACCCACGACGTGTTCGCCACCGATCCGGAGTTCGCTCCCGACACCACCTCCTTCACGGCGTGGTGGGAAGGAAAAGAGTGGTTCCGCTTCACCACCACGTTATCGGGCCGGCACAACGTGCTGAACGCGCTCGCCGATGTTGCCATCGCCCGCCTGCGCGGCCTGGAGGCCGTGGAGATTCAGAAAGGGCTGGAGTCCTTCCGCGGGATCAAGCGCCGGATGGAAGTGCGCGGCGTGGAGCGAGGAGTGATCGTCATCGACGACTTCGCCCATCACCCGACGGCCATCGCCACTACCCTCAACGGCGCCCGGAAGCGCTACCCGGGCCAGCGGATGTGGGCACTGTTCGAGCCGCGCTCGATCTCGTCGAGCCGGAAAGAATTCGAGCGCGGATACATCGACGCCTTCCACGAGGCCGATCGCGTGATCATCGGTCCGATCTTCCACCTCGAACGCTACAAGACGCGCTACGGTCTGGACAAGATGATGTCCGTCCCGACCATTCTCGGAAAACTCAACGGCGACGGCATCCAGGCCGAGCAGATCGATGATTTCGACGCCATCGCCGACCGCATCGCCAGCGAAGCCCAACCTGACGACGTCGTGCTGGTGATGTCCTCCGGCGCCTTCGGCGACGTGCACGAGAAGATCCTCGCCAGGTTGCGCGAGGACGGTTGAGTTCGAGGAAACTGAGTAACTCCTCTCCCCGTATTCGCTTCATTTCACAGGGAATACCTCAGACCAGTGCCCCGTTCCTGTGGGCTCCGAAACTGAATTGTGAGGGAACAGGTATGTCCGAACAGAAAGCCCACGATCTCCTGCGGAAGCACGACATCACGCCCGACGACGTGAAAGAGCGACGCACCTCGATGCATCACCTCCGCCACATCGTCCGCAATGAAGAGCTCCCGTTCGACGTCTTCAAGACGCTCGTCAAAATGCGCCGGTAGTGGAGCGGGTAGCGAGCCCCGGCAGGGCCTTCTCGCTACTCGCCATCCACGAGTCGCTTACAATGTGCCGCCTCTATGGCGTTTCATGACCAAGCACAGCAGCTGATTCAACAGAAGAAGTTCGACGCGCTCGAGTCGCTCTGGATGACGGAGCTCGACCGCGACCCTTCCGATGTCGACTCCTTCATCACCATCGCCAAGGCGCTCCGCAAGGCCGAACAGCGCAGCCAATCCGACACGCTCCTCGGGCTCCTGGGCGACGCGCTGAAAGACCAGCAGCTCTGGCTGCAGCGTCTGGCGGTCGTGAAAGAGATCGGCCGCCTCTCCAAACATCCCGCGCACTTACGGCCGCAGTTCGAGGAAGCGCTCAGGAAGGCGTTCGGCAGCCGCAAGAGCTTCGATCGCGCCTTCCAGTTCGCGAAATTTTCGGACCCGCAGAGCAACCCCGTCGAGCGCGCCGAAAAGATCGAGATGTGGCTGACATATGACGAAGGGGAGTGCTTCTTCATGGCCGGCCGCGGCGCCGGATGCGTCACGGAGCTGAATCCGGAGCTCGGAATCGCCCGCCTCGACTTCGAGAAAGACAAGCGCGTGTCGGTGCCCCTCGGCGCGGCTGCGAAATACCTCGTTCCGCTCCAGGAGGGACACCTCCTCCGGGAAAAATTCACCGACGCTCCGCGCATTCGCGAAGAAGCGAAGAGCAACCCTCAACAGTTTTTTGCGCGCGTCCTGCAGAGCTTCGGCCGCCCCATGACCATGGGTGAAGTGCGCGATGCCGTGATCGGGATCGTGCCGGAAGAGAAGTGGTCCTCCTGGTGGACCACCGCCAGAAAGAACCCGCAGATCATCGTCAGCGGAACCGGTGCGAAAGCGATGTACTCATGGAGCTCTTCGACCGGCGACGCCGAAAAGACGGTCCGCCGCGATTTCGAACGCGGAGACGTGAAGACGAAGCTCGATCTCGCCCGCAAGCACAGCAGCCGCAGCAAAGAGCTCGCCGACTCCTTCTCTTCGACGCTGGCGACGGAAGCGGCCAGAGTGGGACGCACCGATGCCGCGACGGCCTGGCAGATTCTGGCCACGCTCGAGTCGCTGCCCGGCACGTACGACTCGCCGATCGATCCGGCCTCCCTCCTGATGGGACCGATGGCGTCGCGCACCGTCGCCGCGATCGACAAGAGCTTTCGCGAGCGCGCGCTGGCCGTCATCCGCGAGAAACATCCGGACTGGCCCAAGGTCTACACGGAGGCGTTCTTCCTGGAGGACGAGCCGCGGATCCTCACGCTCATCTTCTCGGCTCTCGAAAACGCGGGACAGACCGAGCTGCGCGACCGCCTCATCGACGAGACTCTGCGGTATCCGCGACGCCATCCTCGCGCCTTCTACTGGTACGTCAAGCGGGTGGCCGAGGACGAGTCGTGGGCCGACCGGGCCACGTATCCGCTGCTGTTCCAGATCCTCGATGCGCTCACCCATGACGAGTTCGGGCCGGTGCGCGCGCGGCTGAAGGACTTCTTCGACCGGGGCGGCTTCGCCATCCGGATCATCATGAACCAGAACAACGAGGAGCAGGCCCGGAAGCTCGTCGACTCTCTCGAACGCTACGGTGTGGTCGAGGAATACCGGCGCGAGGTCGTCAAAGACGCCGCCGTGATGAAGCATCCCACTCTCCGCGAACCGCAGGCCGAGGCGATCTACTCGACCGCCCAGTCGCTGGAAGCGAAGCGGGCGGAGCTCGAGCACCTCCGCAAGGTCGAGATCCCGGCGAACAGCAAAGCCATTCAGGTCGCGCGCGAGATGGGCGATTTGAGCGAGAACTTCGAGTACAAATCGGCGCGCGCTCGGGCCGAGTACCTCGTCGCCCGCGCCGGCAAGCTCCAGACCGAGCTCGAGCACGTTCGCGTTCTCGACCCCGACAAGATCGACACCACAGCCGTCCGCGTCGGAACGAAGCTCGTGCTGAGCAACGGCGACCTGCGCCGCGAAGTGACCATCCTCGGCCCGTGGGAGTCAGCGCCGGAGCACGGCGTGTACTCGAACCAGTCCGACGTGGCCAAGGCGCTGATCGGCCACTCCGCGGGCGAGATCGTCACGTTCATGGGCAATGACTACACGATCGAGTCGATCCGCCGCTGGACGGAGTAGTGCCGCGGCCGAAGCGGGGCGCCCTGCGAGCACAATCACGTTGCCGTAGGGCACCGCTGCGCCGAGCTCCCGTGGGGTTTTCCCCCACCCACGAAGGTTCGGCACGGCGCAGCCGTGCCCTACGGCAAGCGCGACGTGAAGCCGAGGTTACCGGGTCACCACGAGGTTACTGGGGTCACGACGTCGCTCGTACGCTGGCGGGGGCGCCGTTGTCGGTCGTGGCGCCATGACCCCGAGACCTCGTAACCTCGTAACCTGGCCCCCGGTAGGCACGTGCTCCACTCGCGGGTGCGCAACCCCTGTACAATTGTTTGCACTTCAGGACCCGGAGGTTTGACTCCCAAATGACCTATGTGATCGCCGAACCCTGCGTCAACACGAAAGACACCGCCTGCGTCGATGTCTGTCCGGTCGACTGCATCCATCCGCGCAAGGACGAAGAGGACTTCGCAAAGGAGGCGTTGCTCTACATCGATCCGGAAGTCTGCATCGACTGCGGCGCCTGCGAGCCGGCTTGCCCCGTCCAGGCGATCTTCCCGGCCGATCTGGTACCGGAGAAGTGGGCGAACTACACCGCAATGAACGCGGATTGGTACAAAGCGAAGGGTTGATCGACGTTTTGTGACGCGGCTCACCACGGCGTCTGCGACCGCGGTATAGCTTTCCGGTCAACGATTCATCCGTGCCGCTGCGACGGCAACAAAGGGGCGTAGGGCCCTTTTTTTGTTCTTTCGGGAAGTCGATCGAGACCCTTCAGTTTCGCGCCCACCTCGGACCCAACCACGGTGAGCGGGCGAATGGGCGTGCCTCCGTGGACCAATTGCTGAAGCTACCTCTCTCTCTGCAACGCGAGCCGGAGGGTCTCGTTGGACTTCCTGGACATGTGGCACAGACGCTCTCGTCTGTGCCATTTTTGTTTTCCACTCCATGCAGGGCCGCGCAGCTCGCGAACTTACGGTAGTTCTCCCGAAAGCGACCGGCTGAGAGCCGGTGCTACGGACGGCCGGTGCTACGGACGGCCGGCGCTACGACCGAACCGGCGATGCGGGCGGCGAGGGCTTCAGCGGCCGCGCAGCATCCCGAACAAACCTCGTACGACCTGCTGAGTGACGGTTCGCGCCGCCTGGCGCGCCGCGTTCTGCATGGCGCGGCTGGAGAGCACTTCCTCCACCATCGACTTCGGCTCTGCGGCACGCCCGCGTGCGCGCGGAGCCTTTAGCAGAGGCGCGAGAAGCGACGACGACGTATGATTCGCCACCGGAGAAAACTGATGAAGATCGCATTTATCGGACTCGGCGCGATGGGTTACCCGATGGCGCGCCACCTCGCAAAAGAACACGAGCTCACCGTCTGGAACCGCACCCGCGAAAAGGCTGAGCGGCATGCCCGCGAGCACGGAACGAAAGTCGCCGCCGACCTCGCCGCCTGCGCCGCGGCGGACGTGATCATCACCATCCTGCCGACGAGCAAAGAGGTCGACGAAATCGTCGATCAACTGATGCCGAGCCTCCGCAGGGGCACGCTCTGGATCGACGCCACCAGCGGCGATCCAAACGTCAGCCGCGAGACCGCCGGCCGCCTGGCCGGCAAAGGCGTGCCCTTCGTCGACGCGCCGGTGACCGGCGCCGTCGTCGGAGCTGAAAACGCCACGCTGACGATCATGATCGGCGGAACGGCCGAGGACTTCGAGAAAGCACGCGAGATCCTGAAGCTCAACGGAAAGACGATCATCCACGTCGGCCCCGTCGGTGCGGGGCACGCCATCAAAGTGCTGACCAACTCCATCATGGGAGCGACCGTCTGGATCACGAGCGAGTGCCTGCTGCTGGCCAAGCAATACGGGATCGATATCAAGACGGCCCTCGCCGTCACGAACGCCGGCAGCGGCCGCTCGAATGCTTCTGAGAACCTGCTGCCGATGCGCCTCGCCGACCACAAGTGGCCGCTCGTGTTCAAGCTCGCCCACCACGACAAGGACATCCGGATCGCCTCGACCATCGCCCATCAGCAGCACGCATCCACGCCGATGCTCGCGTTGACGCAGCACCTGTTCACCTCGGCGCTGAACCAGCTCGGCGATCAGGCCGACTACATCGAAGTGGCGAAGATCATCGCGCCGATGAACGGCACGAGCTGGGACTGAGGACGATCGGGTCACGAGGTCGAGTTGCGGGGTCGCGAGGTCGGGTCATCGCTCACCCGGGCCGCGAGCCCCGCGCATGCCGCGGTCTGCGGTCCGCGGTCCGAATCTAGAACGTCGACCGAATGATCCCGCCGTCGACCTGGATGCTCGCTCCGGTCACATAGCTCGCCCGTTCGCTACAGAGGAAGGCCACGACGTCGCCGAGCTCGTGCGGTTCGCCGAAGCGGCCCATCGGAATCGCCTGTACCGACTTGTCGAGGTACTGCTGCGGCGTGATTCCCTGCTCTTTCGCGCGAATGTCGGCGAGATGGCGCTGGCGATCGGTGAGGTAGTGCCCCGGCAGAACGGCGTTCACTGTGATGCCGTCTTTCGCTACCTGATCGCCCAACGTCTTCGTCAGCGCCGAAAGGCCGGCGCGCAGCGTGCTGCTGATCGTGAGCAGTTCCGTCGGCTGCTTGGCGACGAGAGAGGTCATGTGGACGATGCGCCCCCACTTGCGCTGCTGCATGCCCGGAATCACGAGCCGGCAGAGACGCACGACGTTCATGAGCGTGGAGTCGATGCCCGACTGCCACTGCTCTTCGGTGAGCTTCATGAACTCCGCAGCGGGAGGACCACCGGTGTTGGTGACGAGGATGTCGACGTCTCCGAAGGCCCGAAGGGTCTCGCCATACCAGCGCTCGAGATCCTCGCTTTTCGACACATCGCAGGCGATCGGGAGCGCTTCGCCGCCGGCAGTCCTGATCGCCTCGGCGGCATCGCTCAGGGGATCGAGCGATCGCGCACACATCGAGACGCGCGCACCTTCCTGCGCGAGCGAAGCAGCGATGGCGCGGCCGAGGCCTTTGCTGGCCGCCGCGACCATCGCCACGCGATTGCGGAGTCCGAGATCCATGATCACATTAGATCAGATGTTGGAGACAATGGCCTTGCCAAAGTCGCTGGTCGAGACCTTCGTGGCGCCTTCCATCTGGCGCTCCAGATCATACGTGACCTTCTTCTGCTTGATGGTCGCGGCGATGGCC
>JADGOA010000110.1 GCA_017883215.1 Thermoanaerobaculia bacterium
CGATCACGCTGGTCGGCTCGGCGTCCGCGGCTCCGATCGAGCACCGCCGCATCACGGACCGCTTCACCGATCTCGCCCTCTCCCCGGACGGGAAGAAGGTTGCATTCGTCGTACGCGGGGAGCTGTTCGCTGCGTCGTCGAAGGAAGCGGGGGACGCGGCGCGAGTCACCAACACCGCCGCGGTCGAGTCGCAGCCCGTCTGGAGCCCCGACAGTAAATCCGTCGTTTACGTCTCCGATCGCGAAAGCGCGTCACACCTCTACCGTTACGACTTCGCGACCGAAAAGGAAGCGCCGCTCACCTCCGGCGGCGGCGCCGACGACACCCCCCGCTTCTCTCCCGACGGGAAGCTGATCGCCTTCCAGCGCAACCACAAGGACATCGTGCTGCTCGATCTGGCCACGAATCAGGAGCGCACGCTCGCCAGCGGTTATCTCGATCGTGCGCCGTTCCTTGCCGACCAGCCCTTCGTTTTCTCACCGGACAGCAAGTGGCTCGCCTATCTCGACTACGGCCCGAACATGTTCCGGAACGTGCAGATCGTTCCGGTGGCCGGCGGCAGCAGCCGGCCGGCGTCGTTCCTCGCCAACGTCAACACCGATTCGCTCTCCTGGAGCGGCGACGGCAAGTTCCTGATGATGGTCACCGGACAGCGCACAGAGCCCTCGCAGATCGTTCGTGTCGACCTGGTGCCGCAGACACCGAAGCTCCGCGAAGAGCAATTCCGCGAGCTGTTCCGCGAAACGCCGAAGCCGGCGCCTGACACGAACGCAAAATCGGACGATACGAAACCAGCTGAGAAACCGCCGGCGCCAGCGAAGAAGCCGCCCGTCGTCGAGGTCGACCTCAGCGGCATTCGCGATCGCATTCGCGTGGTTCCGGTCGGTCTCGATGCCGAAGGTCTCGTCATCAGCCCCGACGGCAAGTGGCTGGCATTCCTCGCCGCGCTCGCGGACGTGCAGAACGTCTACATCTACTCAATCGACGAGCTCGCGACCGAGCCGCCGATCGCGAAGCAGGTCAGCGCCACCTCGGGCCGAAAACGCGCGCTGCAATGGTCGTCCGACAGCAAGGAGCTCTGGTACCTCGACGGCGGAAAGATCGCCGCCGCCACCATCGACCCCGTGAAGACGCGCTCGCTGGCAGTGGCGGCGGAGATGGACGTCGACTTTGCCCGGGAGAAGAACGAAGCCTTCAAGCAGGCGTGGACGTATCTGCGCGACGTTTTCTTCGATCCGAAGATGAACGGTGTCGACTGGACCGCCGAGCGCGAGATCTACGCGCCACGCGTCGCTGCCGCAAAGACGGGCGACGACTTCCGCCGCCTCCTCTCCCTCATGGTCGGCGATCTCAACGCCTCCCACCTCGGCGCCTCCGCACCGCCGGATCAGAGCCGCCCTTCCACCGGCCGGCTCGGCCTCTTCTTCGCTCCCGACGAATACGACACGCGCGGTGCTCTGAAGATCAGCGAAGTCGTTCCGCTGTCACCCGCCGATGTCGCGAAGATCCGCGTCGGCGAGCAGGTCGTCGCCATCGACGGCACGCCAGTGACCGCCTCGACGAATCTCGATTCGCTGCTCGACTACAAGATCGGGAAGCGCACCGTCGTGACGGTTGCATCCGCCGCTGACGGCAGCGGAAAGCGCGAGGTCGCCCTGCAGCCGGTCAACTGGGCCGAGGAACGCGCCCTCGTCTATCGCGACTGGGTGAACCGCAACCGCGATTACGTGGCGCGCGTCAGCGGCGGACGGCTTGGGTATGTGCACATGTACGACATGGGCAGCCCCTCCCTGGAGAAGCTCTACGTCGATCTCGATGCCGAGAACCGCGCCCACGACGGCGTGGTCATCGATCTCCGGAACAATCACGGCGGATTCGTGAACGCCTACGCGCTCGACGTCTTCGCCCGCCGCCCTTACCTGACGATGACCTCGCGCGACATGCCGCCGTCCGCGGCGCGTTCGGTCCTCGGTCAGCGATCGCTGGAAAAGCCGACCATCCTCGTCATCAACCGCCACTCCCTTTCGGACGCCGAAGACTTCACCGAGGGGTATCGGACCCTGAAGCTGGGCGAAGTGGTCGGCGAGCCGACTGCCGGATGGATCATCTACACGAGCGGTGTGGCGCTGGTGGACGGCACGATCCTCCGCCTCCCCGGGACGCGCATCACCGACTCCCGGGGGCAGGACATGGAGATGAATCCCCGCCCCGTCGACAAGTTCGTCAAGCGCGAGATCGGCGAGAGCTACGAAAAGAAGGACTCGCAGCTGGATGCGGCGATAACTGAGCTTCTCGCGAATTTGTCGCGAACGCAGAAATGATGTCGAAGGGTCGGGGCTCGGGGGCCGGGGGTCGGGGTGCGAGACGCACCATCAGTGCGAAAACTCCTCCGACATCCGACCTCCCGGATGACCCAACCTTTGCAGCGGCACAAACGATGAGCGATATCCGAATCTCCTCCTGGCTCGAACTGCAGGAAAGGCTCTTCCGCGGTTCCTTGCAGCCATCGATCCAGCGGTTCCGCTCGAGTTACGTTTTTCGAGGCGCTCCGAAGGTGACCCACGGGCTGGAGACGAGCCTGCAGACCGGGGGATTCGTCCATCACGAGCACCACCTGCTGACGAGCTTCAGGAAGTACGCCACGCGGCACCCCGTGCACGGCGACTGGGTGTGGAACTGGCTCTCGCTGGCCAAGCACCATGGTCTGCCTACACGCCTGCTCGACTGGAGCTATTCGCCGTACGTCGCCATGCACTTCGCCACGCACGACCTCCGCACGTTCGATCAGGACGGTGCCATCTGGTGCGTGGACTTCACGAAAACCACCGAGGTTCTCCCGAAAAAGCTCCGCGCCATCCTGCGCGAAGACGACGCGAACATCTTCACCACCGAGATGTTGAACCGCGTGGCCACGAGCCTCGGCGAATTCGACGCGCTCTCCTCCAACGACTTCGTGCTCTTCTTCGAGCCGCCGTCCCTCGACGACCGCATCGCCAATCAATTCGCGCTCTTCTCCCTGCCGTCGCGTGCCGATCTGCAGCTCGAGGAGCTTCTCCGCCGCCACGAAGGCACATACCAGCGGGTCATCATCCCCGCTGCCCTGAAGTGGGAAATCCGCGACAAGCTCGATCAGGCCAACATCACCGAGCGCGTGCTCTTCCCAGGCCTGGACGGCCTCTCTCAGTGGTTGAAGCGGTACTTCACCACGCGGAAGTAGCAAGGAGCGCCGCCTGTTGGCGGCCGGCAGTTGCGAGCCGCGGCGCGGGCTGGCAGCCCGCGCTCCGGCCGGCAGGCTGCCGGCGCTCCTCGGCTAAGTACTAAGCGGGCGAGTCGCGCTCCTTCTTCGGAAGGAACGAAGCCACCAGCAGCCAGATCACACCGCCGGTGATGGCCATATCCGCGACATTGAAAACGCCGGTATGAAGTGGCCCCAGCTCCATGAAGAGGAAGTCGGTGACTCGTCCGCCACGGGTCAGGCGGTCGATGAGATTGCCGATTCCACCGCCGCCGATCATGGCCACGGCGACGGCATCGAAGCCATGAACCCGGCCCGTGAACACGACGAAGAGCGCGATACCGACGGCGATCAGAACGCCGAGGCTGAAAACGGCGGTGCGCACTGCCGGCGGGAGTGTCGAGCCCATGGAGAGAAACGCCCCTTCGTTCTCGGCGTACATGAGCGACAGCAGCCCACCGGCGTAATCTCGGTGATACAGCGGCAGGTACTGGCGGGCGAGCTGTTTCGTCCACTGATCCGCCGCGACGAGGACGACGATCAGAGCGACGAGTTGCAGCCGGTTCACTCTTGCAGCCATTGGACCGCGATCATCTCATGTGCGCAGCAGCAGGCATGAGGCAGCGCGGCACGACGCGGCATGAAGAAGCTCGAGTGATTCGCATGCCTCATGCCTCATGCCCCATGCCTCTCGTCACATCACCAGCTCGGCGCCACCGTTCCGCTCCCGCTCGCTCCAGGCGCGAATGCTGTCGACGTTTTGAAAGCCGCGCGGCAGCTTGAGCCCCCGCTGCGCACGCTTGCCGATGTAGGGGTCGAGATCGGCACCCTTCAAATTGGTGAAGCGCTTGCCTGCATTCACCACCAGCGTTCCTCCCTGCGGCACAACCGCGGTGGCGACAACCTTCTCCGGTGCGATCGGCGTCTTGTGGATCTTGATGGTCTGCACGCCCTTTCCCCGCCCCAGCTGCGGCAGTTCGTTGACGTTGAACAGGAGGAGCTTCCCTTCCGTAGTGGCCGCGGCAACGTAGTCGGCATCGAAGCTGGTCACGCGCTGAGGCCGAAGCACCGACGCTCCATTGCCGACGTTCACCACCGACTTCCCGGCCTTCAGCCGGGTCATCATCTCTTCGAGCCGGCAGACGAACCCGTAGCCATCGTCGGTGCTCAGAAGCCACAGGTCGTCGGGCTCACCCATCATCACTGCGACGAAGGTCGCTCCGGGTGGCGGGGTGAGGGACGAAGTCAGCGGCTCGCCGTGTCCCTTTGCCGACGGCAGCTCGTGCGCCGGCAGCGAGTAGGTACGCCCGGATGAATCGATGAACAGCGCCAGCTGGTTGCTGCGCCCCTTGGCGGCGTGCAGAAAGGCGTCGCCTCCCTTGTACTGGAGCGCCGCCGGATCGAGATCGTGGCCTTTGCCGGCCCGCACCCACCCGCGCTCCGACAGAATGATGGTCACCGGCTCGGAGGGAATGAGCGCGGTGGCGTCGAGCGCTTTGGCCGCCTCGCGCTCGACGATCGGAGAACGCCGCTTGTCGCCGAACTCCTCGGCATCGCGCACGAGCTCGTCGCGAACCTGCTTGCGCAGGCGCGCCTTCGATCCCAGGATCTTCTCGAGGTTGGCGCGTTCCTCGGCAAGCTTCGCCTGCTCGCCGCGGATCTCCATCTCCTGAAGCCTGTTGAGGAACCGCAGCTTCAGCTCGAGGATGCTCTCGGCCTGCAGCTCGCTCAGTTTGAACCGTTTCATCAGCACAGACTTCGACTCGTCTTCGCGCCGAATGATCCGGATGACCTCGTCGATGTTGAGGTAGGCGATGAGGTAGCCGTCGAGGATGTGCAGCCGCGCGTTGACCTGGTCGTAGCGGTGCTGCAGACGGCGCCGGACCGTCTCGATCCGGAACTCCAGCCACTCCAGGAGCAGGTCCTTCAGCGTGAAAAGCTTCGGCCGTCCGTCGAGCGCGATCATGTTCATGTTCACGCGATAGGAGCGCTCGAGGCCCGTGGTGGCGAAGAGGTGCGTCATCAGCTCGTCGACGTCGATGCGATTCGAGCGCGGGACGATGACGATGCGGGTGGGGTTCTCATGATCGGACTCGTCGCGCAAATCCTCGACCATCGGCAGCTTCTTGGCCTGCATCTGCGCGGCGATCTGCTGCATGACCTTCGATCCCGAGACCTGAAACGGCAGCGCCGTGATGACGATGTCGCTGTCTTCCGTTTCCCACTTCGCGCGCTGCCGGATCGAGCCGCCGCCGGTCTTGTAGATGTCGCGAATCTCGGAGGGCGGCGTGATGATCTCCGCGTCCGTCGGGAAGTCGGGACCTTTGATGTGCTTCGTCAGCTGCGCGAGCGTCGCTTCGGGATTGTCGAGCAGTTCCAGGCAGGCGCCGACCACCTCGCGAACGTTGTGGGATGGGATGTCGGTGGCCATGCCGACGGCGATGCCGGAGGCGCCGTTGAGCAGGACGTGCGGAAGGCGCGACGGCAAAAGCTTCGGTTCCCGAAGCGTCCCGTCGAAATTCTGCCCCCACTCCACGGTTCCCTGCTCCAGCTCGCTGAGCAGCGTCTGCGAGAACTTCGTCAGCCGCGACTCGGTGTACCGCATCGCCGCGAACGACTTCGGATCGTCGGGAGAGCCCCAGTTTCCCTGGCCCTCGACGAGCGGATAGCGCATCGAGAACGGCTGCGCCAGAAGGACCATCGCCTCGTAACAGGCGCTGTCGCCGTGCGGGTGGAACTTGCCGATCACGTCACCGACCGTGCGCGCGGACTTCTTGAACTTCGCGGTCGCCGACAGCCCCAGCTCCGACATCGCATAGATGATCCGGCGCTGCACCGGCTTCAGTCCGTCGGCTATGTTCGGCAGCGCGCGATCGAGGATGACGTACATCGAATAGTCGAGGTACGCCTTCCGGGTGAACAGCGAGACCGCCTGGGCTTCGACGTCGGCGACAGTTGGAGGAGGAGGCGTGAAGGAGAGTTGATCGTTCCGTGATTTCTTGCTGGCCATTGGTGTCGGGTCATCCGGGCATGCGGCATGAGGGGTGGGGCATGAGTAATGACAACGCGCAGCAGTCACTCATGCCCCGTGCCCCGTGCCGCAGGTCCGTGCGGCCCGAAGGGTAAACCATCGCGCCGCTTTTCCGAACACGCTCTGAGCCCGAAGGGGGCGGAAGAGTCCCCCCGGAGCGATGGAACAGTCCGGAAGCCGCCGGACGAGGACGTCTGGCGGCTTCGGACGAGGACGTCCGCACTCCTACTGCGCCGGAACGTATGTCGGATCCTGCGTGCGGTTGTCGACAACCGACCCGTACCCTGCCACCCGCCCTGTCCCGCCGACAACCTCGGCGGTCACGCGGCCGTTGTAGACATTTCCATAGCCCATCTTCGTGAAGATATTGCCGAACTGAACGAACTGGTTCGCGCCGAGCGAGACCTGGACCGTTGGCGAGACCTTCGAATCGGGCGAATAGCCGCGCAGCAACACGTCGACCGGATTGCCGGTTACTTCGACCACCCCGACGTTCGACCTGAATGCGGGGGACTCCTCGAGCTGAATCACCTGCAGCGGCCGTTCGTTCGCGCCGACGCCGTCTGTTGAAGTCAGCCCGGGGATGAACTGTCCGAACGTTCCTCCGTCGTCGCGGCGACTGAACGTCCGCGCCGTCAGGACGAGCGAGCTGTCGCCCGGGGTCGTGACGACGACAGCTCCCCCACTGTTCGTCACGCCGAAGCTCGCCTTCACCGTGTCGTCCAGCAGCTTCACTTCGCCCGGCTCGATCGTCAGCGTCACCGGCGCGTTCGCTCCGGGGCTGCCGGCCTGGGGGACGTAGGTGGCGGTTGCCGTCACCGGTGTGCTCCCTCCGTTGAAGATGCGCATGTCGGTGTGGAAGTTCGCCGCGCCGTTGTTCAGATCGGCGACGCCCGGAACGACGTAGTGCCGGCTCAGGACCTGATTGGGCTGCACCGGGAACACTGCCAGGGGATCGTTCGTGTTGTTGTCGAGCACCGAGGCGTACGCGCTGACGGTGCCGGCGTCACTCAGGACGCGCACTTCCACCCGGCCGTCATTGAGCGTCACGCCGGGGAACAGAACTCCGAACGACTGCTGCTGGAATTCATAGGGCTTGAGCGTCCGTGTCGTCGTGAAAACGACTTTCCCGGTCGGGTCGAGCAACCGCAGCTCGTAGCTGACTGCCTGACCACTCCCTTCCACGATCCCGAGATTCGTGCGGTAGGCGGCACTCTGTGCCACCTGCTGGAGGCTGATCTTCGCCGTATCGCTCTTCTTGAGGAAGTTTGCGACCGGGATGGCCGGGATGAATTGTCCGAACGTTCCGCTGGGGGTGACGTTGTACGTGCGGCTCGCCGCCACGGTGACGAGCGAGACGCCCAACTTGCCGAGGTAATTCATCGGACGGATCTCGACCGTGCCGCTTCCTACTTCACCGGCCGCACCGGCACCGAACCACGTCTCGACGATGTCGTTGATCGCCTTCGTCTCTCCTGGCGCAATGGACATCTGGAAGGACTTCCCGTTCTGCGTTCCGTCGGTCGCCGTCGGCGTGAAGGTCAGCATGTACGTCACGGCCTGCGTGGCAGTGTTGACCAGCCGCAAGTCGGAGACGAACTGCGAATTGATGCCGGCCGCGTGAGCCACGGCCGGGATGATCATCGTGTTCGGCGGCGGATTGTTGTCTTTCGGCACGGGAGAGACGGGCGAGACGAGGTTGACCGACAGCGGGATGTTGCTGGTCGTCGTTGTGGTCGAGAGAGTGCCGGCCACGCCTGACGAAGACGTGGTGACGGAGTTGAACGCGAACGTCACGGTCGTCTCGGTCGACCCCCCAGGCAGGTTCGTCGTGTCGATGGTGTAGTCGACCGTGACCGACCCGCTGGACGGAACCGTTCCGCTCGACGGTGAGAACGTGATGAACGTCTTGTCCGCCGTCACCGAGAACGTGTCGGTCGTATCGAGAGCCTGCTTGCCCGGCTTGATGTACGTGCCGGTGATGGAGCCGGTGATCTTGCAGGGGTTTCCGCTCTGGGTCACGCAGGGCGAGCCCACCGGGTTCAGACTGAGACTCTGGAGCACGGGGGCCACCACAAGCGTGCTCGCAGTCGTCGAGTATGGCTGCGGCGTCTGGGCTCCGCACTTCAGGAATCCGCGGACGCGGTAGTAGTAGCGCGTGTCCGTGGTGACGGTGTGCGCCGGAACGGTGTAGCTCGCCGTCGTCGCGGTGATGGTGGTCGCGGTGTCGAACGACGATGTCGATGATTCCTGCAACTCGTAATGGTCGTAGGCCTGGGGGTCGCCGGTCCAGGTGACCGAGTACGCGGTTGCGCTCGGCCATGACGGCGGCAGAGAAAGTACGGGCCCGGTTGAGACCAAGCAGCTCACGGTGATGGCTGCTGTGGCGCTGTCCACGCTGTCGCAGGAATTCGTCACGCGAACCCAGAACGACACCGTTCCCGGCGTATTGATCTGCGTCCCGCTGTACAACTGCGAGGTTGCACCGCTGATCGGCTGCGAGATGTCGCCGGAATTTCCGCGATACCACTGGTAACTCGCGGCTCCGGTCGCGATCACCGTGATCGTCGGCGCGCTCCCGAGGTCGATCGTCGCGCTCTGCGGCTGCACCACGATCGCCGGTTTCGTGCACGCCGGGGTCGACACGGTCCCGGCAGAGCTGCTCGTGGTTCCGCAACTGTTCGTGGCTGCGGCCCAGAAGCTCGTTGCGGCGGTGATCGGCCCGACGATGGCCATGCTTTCGAAGTTCGCGTACTCCTGCGACTGCAGAATGGCGAGCACGAGAGCTTCGTTCGACGAGAGCGTCGTGCCGAGTTGGGCCTCACTGCCCGAGGGATTGCGATGCAGAATCTGGTTGAAGAACTCCTTTGTCGCGACCGTACGTCCTTCGGCACTGGTCAGCAGCGCCTGCGCCACCAGGGCGCGCGGATAGCCACTCCAGTGCGCACTTTCTGCAGCGGTCGGAGCGCGGCCGAGAATGTCGTTGTACGCAAAGGCGAGAAAGCCGGCGAACGATGCTCCAGCACGCGTGTAGTAGTCCGAACCTCCGATGATCGAAGCAGCAACGTCGAGGTCTGTCGCTCCACCAGTCATCTGGCCGAAGAAGAAATCACTCTCCAGCTGCGTCGCGCTGCGACCGAGGTATCTCGAGAACAAGCGCTGAACGACCTGTTTCCGGTACGTCGACGACGAGACGACGGACGCTGCGACCTGCTGCCGCGTCAGCGCTTCGCTGTCGAGCTGGCCGACGAGAAGTGAAGTGGTGGCGGCATCGGGCGGCTGGCCTGACAGATCGAGATAGAGAGCGGTCACGTAGAAGGTGTTGCTCCCCCCGGATACCGCCGTCAGCGGCTTCGATGTGTCGCCGATGGCTCCCTGGTACCAGGCGTACGACGTCGCGCCTGACGCGGTCGCTCCGAGGTAGGTCGTCTGGCCCGACGAAACGGTCATGGCTTGCGGCTGCAGCGTGAATGCCGGCTTCGCGCATGTGCCCGGAACGGTGATCGTCGCCGTCGCGCTGTTCGCCGGGGAGCCGCAACTACTCGAGACCTGCACCCAGTACGAGGTCGTAGTCGTGAGCGCAGGCGTCGTAAACGAACTGCCCCCACCCGCGACCGCGTGGATGGTATCTCCGCTTTGTCCCTGATACCACTGCAGCGTGAAGGGAGGGGTACCGCCGTACGCTACGTAGAGCGTCGCGGTCTGCCCGCCGGTGATCGTCTGGCTGACCGGGTTGCTGGTGATGGCCGCCGGCTGACAGACCGCGGGCGAGACCGTTACCGTCGCGCTGTTTGCATTGCCACAGCTGTTTTTCGCATTCACCCAGAAGCTCATCGCCGCCGTGATCGGCGGCGTGGTCATGGATGAGCCGGTGCCGAGCGGCGTGCTGGCCGTGTCACCGCTGGTGCCCTGGTACCACTGGAACGTGATCGGCGTCGATCCCGACGCCGTCGCCGAAAG
>JADGOA010000461.1 GCA_017883215.1 Thermoanaerobaculia bacterium
GCTTCTAATGACACGAGCCAAGCCTGCCATCCTGTAGGGGCGCGCAGCAGCGCGCCCGCAACTCTCAACGGGAGAGCGGGCGCACTGCTGTGCGCCCCTACAGCATGACGGGTCATTTTCGCTCCACCGGCGCACGCGCCGTTAACCGGCTCGGGAGGAACCTCTGAGCACCGACCACTGAGCACCGAGCACCGCTCACGCCACCGCCTGTCCCGTCGCACACGCCATCACTCGTTCGGCGGTTGCATCCTCTCGCCGGAGCTCGCCGGTGATGCGGCCTTCGTGAAGAACGAGAATCCGATCGGAGAGGCCGAGAACCTCCGAAAGCTCCGAGGAGACGAGCACGATTGCCAATCCTTTGGCCGCGAGCCGGTCGATCTGCAGATAGATCTCCTGTTTCGCACCGACGTCGATTCCACGCGTCGGCTCGTCGAGGAGGAGCACCTTCGGGCTCGTGAGCAGCCACTTCGCGAGGACGACCTTCTGCTGATTGCCGCCCGAGAGGGTGCCCGCCACCGTGAATACGGAGCGCGCCTTGATGCGAAGCTCCTTCATCGAACGCTCGCCGGCCGCGGTTTCCGCATCGGGCCTCGTGACCATGGGACCGGAGAGCCGCTTCAGCGCGGCCAGCGTCAGGTTATCCACGATGGTCTGGTCGAGAAAGAGGCCGAAGCGTTTGCGGTCTTCCGTGGCGAAGCCGATGCCGGCGGCGATGGCGTCGCCGGGGCAGTCGATCGATACCGGAGATCCGGCGGCGAAGAACCGGCCGGAGATCCGCCCGGGATGCGCGCCGAAAACTGCCATCATCAGATCGCTGCGGCCGGCGCCGACGAGGCCGGAGATGCCGAGGACCTCGCCGCGCCGGACTTCAAAGCTGACGTCGTCGACGAGGAGTTTGCCGGGGACGTTCGGATCCTCGACGGTGACGCCCTGCGCCTGGAAGACGACGCCCTCCGGCTTCCGGCGGGTGGGAGGGAAAATGTCGGCGACTTCGCGGCCGACCATGCGCGAGATCAGCCGTGGCGTGTCGAGCGCCGTGGTGGCGTCCGTGCTCACGGTCCGGCCGTCGCGCAGCACCGTGATTCGATCCGAGAGGGCGAGCACTTCCTCGAGCTTGTGAGAGATGTAGACGATGCCGGCGCCGTTCTCGCGCAGCCGCCGAAGAATTCCGAACAGCACCTCCGCTTCCGTGTCGGTCAGCGCGGCGGTCGGTTCGTCGAGCACGAGAATGCGTGCATTGCGGGCCAGCGCTTTGGCGATCTCGACGAGGTGCTGCTGGCCGATGCCGAGCGTGCCGACCTGGATGTGCGGCCCGAGCTTCAGGCGCAGCTCGTCGAGCACGCGCTGCGCGCGGCTGTAGAGATCTTCGGACTGGATGACGCCGAAGCGGCGGGGCTCACGGCCGAGGTAGATGTTCTCGGCGATGGAGAACTCGGGGACGAGCGACAGCTCCTGGTGGACGACGGCAATGCCGGCGTTCTCTGCGGCGCGGACTCCTTCGAACTGGCGGATCTCGCCGTTCACGCGGATCCGGCCGTCGTACGTGCCGGAGGGGTAGACGCCGCCGAGGATGTTCATGAGGGTGGACTTGCCGGCGCCGTTCTCGCCGACCAGCGCGTGAATCTCGCCGGCATGCAGATCGAACGAGACACCGTCCAGCGCCAGCACACCAGGAAAACGTTTGGAGATGTCGCGCATCTCCAGGAGAGGCGCGGTCATGCTCAATGGCCGTAGACGTCCTGGTGCGTGTGGTAGCCGTCCTTGATGACGGTGGCGTCGACGTTGCCTTTGTCCACAACGATCGGCTGCAGCAGGATGGCCGGGACGTCCTTCTTGCCGTTGTTGATCTTGTCGGGCGCCTGGAGCGGCTGCTTCCTGGCGAGCTTGATCGCCGCGTCGACGGCATCGAAGGCCAGAGGCTTGATCGGTTTGTAGATTGTCATCGTCTGGGTGCCTTTGACGATGCGCTGGACGGCATCCTTCTGCGCGTCCTGTCCGGTGACGATCACTTTTCCGGAGAGTCCGGCCGCCTCCAGCGCGGAGATGGCGCCGCCGGCCGTCCCGTCATTCGACGCCACGATGGCCTGGATGTTGTTGCCGGTGCGGGTCAGCGCGTCCTCGGTCATGCGCAGCGCCTCCTCGGCCTTCCACTCCCGGGCGAACTGGTCGGAGATGATCTTGATGTCGCCGCGTTCGATGGCGGGCTTCAGGATCTTCATCTGCCCCTGGCGCAGCAGCAGGGCGTTGTAATCAGTGGGCGAGCCACCGATGAGGAGGTAGTTGCCTTTCGGCGCGTGCTGGAGCGCATATTCGGCCTGCATCTCGCCGATGCGCGGCACCTGATAAGAGATGTAGAGGTCGACGTCGGAATTGCGGATCAGGCGGTCGTAGGCGATGACGGGGACGCCCTGGCGATGAGCGTTCTCGACGATCGACGCGGCGATCTCGCCGTTGTGCGGCACGACGATCAGGACATCGACGCCTTTGGTCAGGAGATTGTCGGCCTGCTTGGTCTGCACGGCGTCATCACCGTTGGCGACCTGAATGTCGAGCACGGCGCCGACTTCTTTCGCGTGCTGCTCGACGTATTCCTTGTCGCGCTGCCAGCGCTCCTCCTTGAGTGTGTCCATGGAGAAGCCGATCCGCACGGCGCCTGCGTGCGGCTCACGCGCC
>JADGOA010000462.1 GCA_017883215.1 Thermoanaerobaculia bacterium
TCCTCCCGGCGGGAGAGGGTGGCCGTGGCGCGGGGCTGAAAAGAGAAAACCGACGCGACACCGTTCCACGCGCCACGGCATTTTTGCGACAAGGGAACCGCTTCACCCCGCTTGCCGGATCAGCTTCTCGAATCTCGGGTTGCCGCGAAGCGGCGTGAAGTTCGGATCGATGCTGAGCCACGCGGGAGTGATGGGGTCGCGGACTCTTACAAGCCGCTCCAGGATTTCGAGCGCCTTTTCCTGATTTCCGAGGCGGACCTGGGCGACGGCCACAGCCTCGAGGACCCATCCGAGCGGCAGGTCGTTTTCGTGCGGAGCCAGCTCGAGCGCGCGCGCGAGCTGCTGCTCCGCCTCGGGCTTGTTGCCGAGGACCGCAAGCACGCGTCCAAGCGAAGCGTGAGCGAGGGCGTCGTCCGGACCTCTCTGCATCTGCGCGACATAGGCCTGCCGCGCCTGTTCCGCGTATGTCCGCGCAGTGGCGACGTCTCCACGCAGCCACCGCTCGCCCGCGAGCGTGTCACCCCAGCGAGCCTGGTTGTTATCGAACGCTGCCGCGGGTAAACGCGGGAGCAGCTCCCGTTGCGAGTCGTCGAAGACCCACGAGTTGGCGGGATAGAACGAGAGGTACGCGCCGAGCGCGGTCAGTTCGCTCGCTTGCGGAATCGAGCCGGCGGCTGCGCGGGCTGCCGCGAGATTGCCTTCCTGAAGAAGAGTGGTCACTTTCTCGAGGATCAGGTAGTGCTGTTCCGGATGGAACTTGAGACCGGTCTCGATTTCTGCGCGTGCCTCGCGCGGCCGGTGGAGACAAATGAGTAAGCTCGCCAGCGAAGCGCGGCTGTCCCACGACTGCGGGTCGAGATCGGACGCTCGGTGCATGATGGCGAGCGCTTCTTCGTAGCGGCCAGCCTCGCGTGCCATCAACCCGAGATTCCGAAGCAGGTCGACATTGGTAGGGAAACGATCGTGGCCGCGGCGGAAGGTCGCCATCGCCGCGGCGCGATCGCGCTTGACCCATCGCTGATAGAGACCAAGCGCGGTGTGAGACTCGGGGAGATCTGGCGCGAGCGCGATCGCCTTCTCCGCGGCTTCACGGGCACGTTCGGAAAGTTCGGGAGACTGTGCGGCATGGCGGTGCAGGCTTGCCAGGCTCGTGGCCAGATTCGCCCACGCCAGCGCGAACTGTGGATCGAGCGCTGCCGCGTCTTCGAAGTGTGCTGCCGACTGACGCAGGCTGGCCGGTCCCCAGTCTCGCACATGGATCTCGCGTCCTCGCATGTAGGCGTCGTAGGCTGCTACATTCGAAGTGGGCCGCCGTTCGAGCCGAGTGGTGTCGTTCGCGCCGAGGGCCAGTTGCAGCGCCTGAGCGACGTGCGAGGCGATCTGCGCCTGGACGTCGAACACGTCGGCGAGATCGGCCTCGAACGGCTGCTGCCAACGCGTGACCGGAGAGCCGCGATCGACGATTTCGACGAGCTCCGGCGAGACCCGGATGCGGTTCTTTTTCCCCGACTTCTGCCACCGTACTGTGCCTGTGAGCAGGTACGAGACGCCCAGCTCCTCGCCGATTTGCCGCGGGTTCTTCGCACTCTGCCTGTACGCATTCGAACTGGCGCGCGCGATCACGGCCAGGCCGGGGAGGCCGGAGAGCTTTCCGCGGACTTCGTCCGTTACGCCGTCGGAGAAGTAGTTGTCTTCAGGCGCGCCGAGATTCTCGAACGGCAGGATGGCAATTCTCTTTTCTTTCTGGCTGACCGGACCTGCTGTCACCGCGGCTGGCACATTGGCGCCTCGGCGTTGGATGAACCAGACGGAGATGGCAACGAGCACGACGGCGATGGCGATCCCGATCGGAGCGACGGTCCTGTGCCATCGGGGGATGGGTGGTGCGGTTGCTTGCATGGTCGTGGGGGCGGAAGACGAGCTGTCGCGCCGCAGGCGCAGAAGCTGTGCGCGAAGCTCAGCCGCGCTCTGCACGCGAAGAGCGCGCTCCTTCTCGAGCGCGCAAAGAATCACAGCGTCGAGCGCGGGCGGGATGGCCGGGTTGAGGCTCGACGGCCGCTCCGGTGTGCGGTTGAGGATCGCTTCGAGAATGACCGCCGCAGTCGGCCCGCGGAACGGAGGCACGCCGGTCGCCATCTCGTAGAGCACGGCGCCGAGCGAGAAGAGATCGGAACGTGCGTCGACGCTCTCACCGCGCGCCTGCTCGGGGGACATGTAGCTGATCGTCCCGATCGTCGTTCCCGGCCGGGTGAGCTCCTCCGGCAGGACGGCTGTTGCGCTGTCGACACTCGGGCGCTGTGCCTGGGCATCCGGACGCTCGATCCGCGCCAGGCCGAAATCGAGGAGCTTGGCGTCGCCGCGGGCGGTGACGAAGAGGTTCGCCGGCTTGATGTCGCGGTGAATGATGCCGGCGGCGTGCGCCGCGGCGAGGCCGTCGGCGATCTGGCTTCCCACTGCGAGGATGCGGTCGAGCGGCAGAGCCTTTCCGGCAATGACGTCCTTGAGGGTCTGCCCCTCGAGCTTCTCCATGACGATGAACGGCCGGCCTTCATGCTCGCCGATGTCGTAGATCGTGCAGATGTGCGGATGATTGAGCGCCGACGCCGCCTCCGCTTCCCGCTTGAACCGCTGCAGCGTGGCGGCATCAGCGGCATCC
>JADGOA010000463.1 GCA_017883215.1 Thermoanaerobaculia bacterium
TTCGCGCGGAACGTCGCCGGCGTCTACCGGAACACCATCGACGGCAGGATGCTCGAGTGCAACGAGGCCATGGCGCGAATGCTCGGGTACGAAAAGCCGGCCGACGTGCTGCCTCTCAACGCCAAAGACTCGTATGTCGATTTGCGGGAGCGGGAGGAATTCATCGAGCGGGTGCGGAGGGAACGCTCTGTCAACGCGGTGGAAGTGCACCTGCACCGCCGCGACGGCGGTCCGCTGTGGCTGCTCGAGAGCGTGCACATCGTCGACGGCGACCCCGAGATCCTCGAGGGGACGGCCCTCGACATCACCGATCGCAAGCTCGCCGAGACGGCGCTGCACGAGAGCGAGAGCCGCTACCGCGCGGTCATCGAGCAGATGCGCGAAGGGCTGGCGCAGGTCGACAACGACGGGGTCTTCCAGTTCGTCAACGACCGCTTCTGCGACATGCTCGGATACACGCGCGAAGAGCTGATCGGCCGTAACACCGACGAGCTGCTCGACTCACCCGACGACATTGCGCTGAGCCATGAGAAAACCGCGGCCCACCGGCGGGGAAGCTCGGACCAGTACGAGCTCCGCATGCGGCGGAAGAACGGACGGGTGCTGTGGGTGGAGGTCGGTGGCGCGCCGCTGCTGGACGCCGGCGGGCGTGTGGTGGGCTCGGTGAGAATCCACGACGACGTGACGGAGCGGCGGCGCACGGAGGAGGCTCTGCGCGACAGCGAGATGCGCTACCGCCTGCTGGCCGACTACTCCACGGACATGATCTCCCGCGTCAACGTGGGGGGAACCATCCTCTACACCTCGCCGGCGGTGACGTCGCTGCTCGGCTTCGACGTCTCCGATCTGGCCGGACGTTCCATCTTCGACTTCATGAATCCGGTGGATCGCGAAGTGGTTCGTCTGGCCACGCTCACTCTGGCGCGGCGCGGCACGCTGACGTTTTCCTTCCGGGTCGTTCGGCGCGACGGGACCGAAGCCTGGTTCGAAGCCACGTGTCGCGGCATCAAATCGGCGGTGACCGGGAAGCTCACGGAGATCGTGGCCGTCTCGCGCGACATCAGCGAACGGAAGCGGTTCGAGGAGAACATCGAATTCCAGGCCTATCACGACGATCTGACCGGGCTGCCGAACCGCACGCTGTTCCGCGATCGGCTCACCGTCGCGCTCGCATACGCGCGCCGTGCGCTCCGGCCGCTGGCCCTGCTGTTCATCGACCTCGACAACTTCAAGGACGTCAACGACACACTCGGCCACGCAGTCGGAGACGACCTCCTGAAAGCACTGGCGTTGCGCCTCAGCAGCGTGATTCGCGCAGAAGACACCATCGCGCGCGTCGGCGGCGACGAATTCACCGTCCTGGCCGCGAACCTCTCCTCGTCCGTGGACGCGTCGCTGGTCGCACAGAAGATTCTCGATTCCGTCTCGCAGCCGGTCGTCGTCCGCGAACACGAGATCTCCGTGACCGCGAGCATCGGCGTGGCCATCTATCCCGATGACGGCGAGCTCGTCGAAACGCTGCTGACCAGCGCCGATGACGCCATGTACCAGGCCAAGGAGAGCGGTCGCAACGCGTACAAGCTCTGCACTCCGGCCATGAACCGCCGTGCCGCGGAACGGCTGTCGCTCGACATCGCGCTGCGGAGCGCCATAGAGCATCAGGAATTCTCGCTGCACTTCCAGCCGCTTTTTCGTCTCGACACCATGGCCACCAGCGGCATGGAGGCGCTGCTGCGCTGGCAGTCTCCGGATCGCGGCCAGCTCGAGCCGGCGCAATTCCTCGCAGTCGCCGAAGAGACGCGAATGATCGTGCCTCTGGCGGAGTGGACTCTCCGCGAAGCATGTGCAAAGGCTGCGCTGTGGCAGGACACGCGCCCAGGCGTCCGGCTGACGGTCAATGTCTCGCCGCGCCAGTTCCAGCACAACGAGCTTCGGCAAATGATCATCGAAGCCCTGGAGGAGTCGAAGCTCGATCCCGCGCTGCTCGAGATCGACATCACGAGCGGTGCGGCCATGCTGCACAACGAACGGACGATCTCGGTGATGAGAGGTCTGCGCGAGATCGGCATCCGCCTTTCCGTCGACGATTTCGGCACCGGCCAGTCCTCGCTCACGTCGCTGCGCGATTTCCCGATCGACGGCGTCAAGATCGACCGGGCCTTCGTTGGCGGAATCGAGCAGAGCGCGAGCGACAGGGCCATCATCTGCGGCGTCATCGTCATGGCCCGCGGACTGGAGCTGCGCGTGACGGCCGAGGGGGTGGAGACACAGGCGCAACTCGACTTCCTCCGCAGCTGCGGGTGCGATGAGGCCCAGGGCTTCCTCCTCGGCAGACCCCTGGCCTTCGACGCTATCCGAAGTCCTGAGTCCTGAGTGCGCAGACCGGGGTTCTCCGTCATCCGGAGAGGCCGCGCAGAAATCGGATCTGCAGCCTGTGTGGCACAGACACTCTTGTCTGTGCCGGGCGGAATGCGCGGCAGAGGCACAGAGCGGGCGCGCCCGCAACCGAATCGGGGCCTCTGTCGGGCGCTACGCGCGCTGAGACGCTGGATACCGCCTCGAATCGGCGGCCTGACGGCCGCCGCTAAATTCTTTCGGCGGCTACGCCGCCCAAGGGCTAACATCGACTCGATGTCGTCCACGTCT
>JADGOA010000111.1 GCA_017883215.1 Thermoanaerobaculia bacterium
GAAGCGCGGTTCCGCGTCCCGGTGATGCCGCAGATCGCGATCGCCGCCGGCGTCGGAGTGGAAGCGATCCGCCGCGGGATTCGGGAGATGGTGCACGCGGCGTGAGGAGTTTCCTGAGGGGGTCGGGGGTCGGAGGCGAGAGCGTCCGTTCGTATATGGACCCGCCGAACCCCTGCCAGGACGAACTGCGATGCCGTAACATTACGCGCGCTTACCGCGTCTGAACGAAGAGCCATGGACCTCCGCAAACATCTGCTCGAAGCCGCGACATTGATCGCCGCTGCCGTCCTCTGCGCCGTCGTCTCCAACGGCATCGCCTCGCGGGAGCGGAAGCTGGCGCTGGTCGGTGCATATCCGAACGCGCTGAAGGTGCCGGCGGAAGCGGCCACTGCGCCGCTCGAAACCACCCTGCCTTCCGTGGCGCCGATGACAGCAACGGCTACCGTCGCCCTTCCGGCGCCATCGACCGCACCGATGACGGCGACGGTGGCGACCACGACCGCGGCTTCAACGGCAGCGACACCGCCGCCGAAGAGTGCGCCCGCCGCGGCCAGACCCGCCATCACCACGACGACCGCGCCGGCTCCCGCAGCCGCCGACACCCTGAAGCGCTTCCAGCAGCATCCCGACAAGGCATACGTCGAAATCGCATACGGAGGCGCCGCCGCGCTCCACAACGCCGGCGCTCTCTTCCTCGATGCCCGCCGCACCTCGGCCTACGAACAGGGGCACATCGCCGGCGCGAGGCCGTATTCGGTGTGGGAGGCGGATATCGACGAGAAGGTGAAGAAGCTCTTTGCCGAGCGGAGCGATCCCGAGCAGCAGGCGCTTCCGATCGTCGCCTACTGCTCCGGCGGCGAATGCGAGGACTCACACATGCTCGCCCAGAAGCTCTGGGGCATCCAGTTCAACAACGTCTACGTCTACAAGGACGGCTACCCCGACTGGCAGAAACGGGGCGGGGCAGTACGGACGGGGAGCACCCCGTAGATGAAGCGGTTGCGAGGTCACGAGGTCACGGGGGTGCGAGGTAGAAGCGTCAGACCTCGTGACCTCGAAACCTCGTGACCCCGTGACCGTCGGAACTCAATACCTTGACTCGATTGACCCACTACCTCACCCACCCCTGGCTCACGATCCGCGTGCAGCTCGCGCTGGGGATCTTCTTTGTGGTTGCGGCACTGCCGAAGATCGTCGATCCCCCCTCGTTCGCGCACATGGTCTACAACTACCGGATCGTTCCCGGCCAGTTCGTAAATCTCATGGGCTTGACGATGCCGTGGATCGAGCTGTTGTGCGGCCTGGCGCTGATTCTCGGCATCTGGAAGGAGGCGGCGCGGACGATCATCGCCGCCATGCTGGTGGTGTTCATCGTCGCCATCTCCATCAACCTCGCACGCGGCCACGCCATCGACTGCGGCTGCTTCGATCCGAACCCGCGCCCGAAATCACGCGCCGAGCGGGTCGAAGACATGCAGCTCGTCGTCGTTCGCGACATCGGCATGCTGCTGATGGCGGGCCAGCTGTGGTGGGCGTCGCGGAGGAGTGCGCAGTGCGCAGCGCGCAGTGCGCAGTAGAACGCTCTTCGGACTGCCCACCAAAAGGAGAAGGCCGGCGTCCAGCCGGCCCCAGGAGCGTCTGTGCCACACAGACGGGAGCACGATGCCGAATTGGAATATCGCCCGACGAGGCTGCCGTTTGTGCATGGGCGGCTGGGCCGGCACCGCATGCCAGAGGACCGGCCGCTGCGAGCCGGGTTTCGCCGCCCGACTCCCCGCGGCTACAATGCCGCGTTTTTCACTACCGACCCGAGCTCCGACAGGCGCCCGACGAGGCGCAACTGACCGGCTCCACCGATCACGAAAGGATTCATCGATTCATGCAGGCCACCGACATCCGCAAAGGCATGGTCATCACGTTCAACGGAGACCTGTGCCGGGTCATGGAGTTCCGGCACCACACCCCCGGAAACCTCCGCGCCATGGTGCAGGCGAAGCTCCGCAACATGAGGACGGGCAACCAGTTCGAGCATCGCTTCCGCTCCCAGGATCCGATCGAGCCGGCCTACATCGCGCAGCATGAGATGGAGTACCTCTACTCCGACGGCCACGCCCACCACTTCATGAACACCGAGAACTACGAGCAGGTCGAGATCTCCGAAGAGGACCTCGGCGACGCCGCCGCATGGCTCGCCCCCGGGGTAAAAATCCAGGTGCAGTTTCACGACTCCAAGCCGATCGGTGTGGAACTGCCGAAGACCATCAAGGCGAAGATCGCCTCGACCGAGCCGATGGTGAAAAGCTCCACCGCTTCCGCTTCGTACAAGCCCGCCACCCTGGAGAACGGCCTGACCGTTCTCGTGCCGCCGTTCGTCACCGAAGGCGAAGAGATCATCATCGACCCCTCCGAGAACCGCTACCTCGAACGCGCGAAATAGTCAGCGCCTCGGACTGCGGCGACGCCAGTCGCCGCTTTGGAGTGCGGCGACGCTAGTCGCCGCTTTTCATTTGCAGACACAAAGCGGCGACTGGCGTCGCCGCACTCCAAAGCGCTTCGCGCTGACTCAGGACTCGCCTTTACCGCACTGCCTCGTTCGCACGGACGAACCGATAGCCGGCGGCGCGGAGCTCGGGGACGTCCTGCGACAGCACTCGGATCGTGACCGGGTACATGTGTCCGATGCCGATGGCGACGCCGTCGCGGTTCGCGGCGGCAGCGAGGTTGGCCAGCTGCTGGCGGACGGCCGCCTCGCTCTGCACGTCGTCGAGAAAAACGTGTCGCGAGGCCGTCGGAATCTTCATCTCCCGCGCCAGCTGTTCGCCGACCGATCCGCTGGTCGTGCGCGAGTCGATGAAGAACATCCCTGCCGGCAGCGCCTTCAGCACGGCTGCCATGACCCGCGGGTCTCGCGTGGCGGCCGACCCCATGTGGTTGTTCACTCCGACCACGTGCGGCACCGCGGCGAGGTTCTCGCGCGTCACCTGCGCGATCTGCGCGTCGTCCATGGCCATCATGATCGCGTTCCGCCCGGGCGATTCGCGCGGATAGTTCAACGGCTCCATCGGCAGATGGCAGAGGATCTCGAATCCGGCGTGATGCAATTCATCGGCGAAGGCGGCGGCATTGCCCGAATTCGGGAGGATCGAGAAATTGATGTTCGGATCGATGGCCATCGCGCTGGCCAGCGGCTGGCGATCGAACCCGACGTCGTCGAGAATCAGCACGATCGCACCGTGACCGTTCTTCGCGCGCGATGCCGGAGGTCGCGTCGGTGAGACGACTTCGGCGGGTCGCGGCGCCGGAAGCTTTCGAGAGATGCCGCGCGGTTTCGCCGGAGCAGCCATGGACGCTTGCTCCTGAGTGCGGGCGTGAGGCGTGCGGATCAACTGGTCGCGGAGGTAGCGGTACCCGAAGAACGCCACGAATCCGGCGATCGGCACCAGCATCAGGAGGGCCACAGTGCGAAACGAGCCCTGTCGCCGCACCAGCTTCCGCTTCCCCTCCCGACCTGCCATGAAGCGAATTGTAACGGCAGCGAGTCAATGGCGGGTAACGGGTGTGGGACCTGTCATCCCGAGCTGCCGAAGCCGCGGAGCGGCGGAGGACAGCGAGGGACCCCCCGCAATCCCTCTTTGCGCATGGTTGGCAGGGATTCCTCGCCGCGCTTCACTCCTCCGGGCATACGCGCTAACCCATTTTTGGGGGACGCGCAGCAGACACCGTCTCAAAACTCACCGGCATGTGGAGAGCGGACATTCTTGTCCGCCGCGGCCGGACATTCGTGTCCGGCCGCCGGGCGGCCGTGCATCGCCGAGGGCTTGCGCCAGCTAGGCTGCTCGTTAGCCGACGGACAAGAATGTCCGCTCTCCACCGCTGCAGGGACGCGCCCTGCGCGTCCCCACGGGTCCTACCGTCACGCAGCCTTCTTCAACTGACTCGCCAGCGACGCGTTCTCGCCGAAGAGTGAGAGCGCCTTCTCGAGGATGAGATCCTCGCGCGGCTCGGTGCTTTTCTCGTGTGGGTCGCGCAGCGCCTGCGAGGTGAGGTCGACCGTCACGTCGGGTTTGACGCCGCCGTCCTTGATCGCCTTCAGCTCCGGCGTCGTGAAGTGGCCGATGGTCATGAAGACGCCGCCGCCGCTCGTCAGCGGGATGAACTGCTGCACGATCGCCTTGCCGTACGTCGTCACCCCGACCGTCTTGCCCCGGCCGTTCCCCTTGATGGCGGCCGCGAAGATCTCGCCGCCGGAGGCGGTCGACGCGTCGGTGAGCACTTCGACGTCCCCGTCGAATGCCGTGGCGCGGTCGGCCTGCCACTTCCTGGCATTGACCTTCCGTCCTTCGAGCGATGTGATCAGACCGCTGCTCAGCAGCTCGTCAGCCGAGGCGATCGCCTCGTCGACGTCGCCGCCGGCGTTGTTGCGGACGTCGATGATCAGCTTGTGCGTGCCGTTCTTGCGAATGGCGTCGAGAGCACTGCGAAGCTGAAGGGAGATCCCTTTTTCGAAATACGGAATCTTGATGTAGGCAATGCCGCCGAGCTGCTGCTGGGTCAGGGCGAGCGGATGGAACTGCGCGCGCTGCAGAGTGAACTCGTCGCGCTTCGTCTGCCCGCCGCGCAGGATCTGCAGGCGCAGAGGCTTCGTGGCATCGAGGGCGCTGCGCACCTGCCAGATGGCCATCTTCTGAGTCGGCTGGCCATCGACCTTCTCGATGAAGTCGCCGCGCTCGATCCCGGCCTTGGCCGCGGGCGAGCCGGGAATCGTCGACATGACGAACGCGTATCCGAACCGCTTGGTCACGATCAGACCGATCCCGTTGTCGTCCCCCTCGGAGAAGTTCCGATACGCCGCCATCTGCGTCGGCGGGACGTAGTAGCTGAACTCGTCGACCGCATCGGTGACCCCGGTGAACGCGCCTTCGAGCAGCTGATCCGACTGCACCGGCTCGACGTAATTGCTCCGCACGAGGTCGAACACCTCGGCGAAGATGCTGAGCGGCCTGTAGACGTTGTTCTTCTGACTCGACTGGCCGAATACCGCTCCCCCGAGAAGGAGCAGCAGCATCGCCACCGAGATGGAGAGAAATGCGATCTTGCTTTTGGTCATAGGTTTCAACGGTCTCAACGCAACCATTTCTGCGGATCTTCGGGGCGGTTGTCCTGGCGGATCTCGAAATAGAGAAAACCGGGTGGGGACTCCTCGCTTTCCCCGACTCCTGCAATCGTCTGGCCCGAAGCGACGCGCTCGCCAACCGCGGCGTTCGAGGACTTCAGATTACCGTAAAGGGAGAAAACGCGGTTTCCGTGATCCAGGATGATCAGATTGCCATATCCCTTGAACCACTGCGAAAAAAGAACTGTTCCCTGAAAGATGGCGCGCACCGGAACTCCTGCTGCGGCGGCGATCTTTACCCCGTTGTTCGTCGTAAAGGTAAGAAACTTCGGATCCTGCTGGCGGCCGAAGCGCTCCACCACCTTCCCGGCCACCGGCCACGGGAGGGCTCCCTGGAAGCTGCGGATGTCCACGTTTGCCACAGTTCCAGTTCGTTGTAGTGACAGAACGGCAATGAGGCGCTCGAGCCGTAGCGCCTTTTCCTCGAGCTCGGCGATGCGGTGCTGGGAGCCGGTCTCCTGCGAGCGAAGCGAGGCGAGCAGTTGCTCCTTGTGGCCGCGTGCGGCCATCACGGCGCGCTGGCGGTCTTCGACGACCCGCCGCACATCGGCCAGCCTCCGCTGGCGATCGGCGAGATCTAGATTGCGGATGCTGAGCTGCTGCAGCGCCTCCTGGAATCGCGAGACCAGACGAGCGTCGCGGGAGACGAGATAGCTGAGCATCGACATCGCCTCGACCGGGTCGCGGCTCTGATCGATCGAGAGAAACATGCGCACGTAGGTCAGGCCGCCGAAGCGATAGAGGGCGTTGAGGCGGCGTCCCAACGCCTTCTTCTGCTGCTCGATACGGGGAGCAATGCCGGCGATCTGCGCCTCGATGGAGCGGCGCTCGGCATCCAGCTTCGCCTGCATGTCGACTGCGAGAGTGAGCTCGTGAGTGCGGATGTCGAGCTCGAGATTGACCGCCTCGAGCTCCTGCTGCGCCGATTTCGCCTGCCGGTGCACGTCTTCCAGCCGCGACTTCAGCCGTGCGATCTCGCTGCGAACGCGATCGAGGTCGGCGTCGCGGATGGTCTGGCTTTGTGCCTGTGCGAGCGTCAGCAGAGCGAGGAGGAGCGCAAGAGCTGTCACCCCTCTCCCACCGGGAGAGGGTGGCCGCGAGCGGGCGGCGGTGAGGGGGCTCGCGGCCGGGTGAGGGGCGTGAATCTCGCGCATGTCCAGAATCACGCCCCTCACCCGGTTCCTCGCGCTCGCTGACGCTCGCGTCTCGGAACCACCCTCTCCCACCGGGAGAGGGGTGACCATCCGACCGCGTAACCTCGTGACCTCGCAACCGTTACCCCGAGAACTCGTCGAGTGCATGCTTCGCCGCCTGCTGCTGCGCTTCCTTTTTCGAAGAGCCTTCGCCACGGGTGACGAGTGAGCCGACCTTCACTTCGATCACGAACGTCTTGTCGTGGTCGGGACCGACTTCGTCGATGACGTTGTACTCGGGCAGCGGGAGGCCGCGTCCCTGCGCCAGCTCCTGCAGAGCGGTCTTGTAATCCTGGAACAGCAGGTCCTGCTCGTCGATGGCGTGAATGTCGGCGCCGAACGAGCGCTCGATCAACTGCCGGGCGGCATCGATTCCACCGTCGAGAAAAACGCCGGCGATGACGGCCTCGAACAGATTCGCGAGCAGCGAGTCCTTCTTCCGGCCGCCGGTCTTCTCTTCACCCACGCCGAGGAGGATGACCTCTCCCATGCCGTACTCGTGTGCCTTCGCCGCGAGGCTCGTGGCGCTGACGAGGTAGGCCTTGATCTTGGAGAGCGCTCCTTCGTCGAAGTCGGGGAAGTGGCGGAAAAGCATGTCGCCGATGACGAATCCGAGCACCGCGTCGCCGAGAAACTCGAACGTCTCGTTATGGCGCACGCTCTCCCCCTTCGCCTCGTGTGCGTGGGACTTGTGAGTGAGTGCGCGGTTGAGCAGCTCGCGATCGACGAACGTGTAACCGATGCGCTGTTCAAATTCCTGAAGCTCGTCCAAACCGCCGCAGTATAAGGGAGAGATTGGCGATCGGTGACGACGACCGCACCACGGCCGCACCGTGAACGCCCTCAACTTGCGCTGTCATCCCGCGTGGCGAGGGATCCGGTCGGGGAGCACCACGCTGCTCTCGAGGACTGTCAGCGCGTTCACGCCCGGATGTTATCCTACGACGTCAGCCGAAAGGACGGTGACCACGGTGCATAGGAAGCAGCGCACGGCTACCTGGCTCCTGAGCCTGATCTCGATGGTCCTGGCGCTCGCCTGTACGTCGACGCAGAGAATCGACACGAGCGGTAGCGCGCCGGCCGCCCAGGAAGCGTGCTTCGACAGCAGCAGGGTCCGCAGCTTCTCTCCCCTCCATGAGAGGTTCGTCTATGTTCGAGTTGGAAGTGACGAGCACTATCTGCTGACGATGGGCAGCGTCTGCATTAGTCTGCCCTTCGCAACCGGAATCACGATTTCTGGCACCACCTTCAGCCGCGTCTGTTCGGACACGGGGGCCATGATCACTTACCAGGATTCCGGTGTTCCGGCCTTCTGCCGCATCATCCGCGTCGAAGCCGTCGCCAGCAGAGAGGCGGCCCGGAAACTAGTGGAAGACCGCACCACACCGAAGCCAAAGAGCTAGTCGAGGTCGATCCGCTCTCGGTCAGCCGAGCTCTCGCATCGCGGCGGACGCATGACACCGAGTTCCCTCGGGCGATGTGGACCGAGGTTGATGCAAATGTGATCCGGAGGAAGCATGAAGTGCCTGCGCTGGCTTTGTCTGATCTTCGTGATGAGCGTGTCGGCGTTCTCGTTCGCCGGTGACATCCAGGTTGCTTGTGAGCCTGCTCTTCGTGTCTATCTCGATGGCAAGCTCGTGGGTACCTCCGGCTCGAAGGACGACGGCCTGTTCCTGGCGAACGTGCCGGAAGGCCCACACGTCATTCGTGTTGAAAAGGATGGATTCATACCCCAGAGTTTTCAGGTGGAGCTTCTGAAGGTCCCGATCGAAGTAAAGACGAAGGAGTTCTCCCCGGAACCGATTCGCTACGACAGGAAGACCAGCAGCGCCAAGGTCGAAGTATCCGCTGGCAGCCTCCTGGTCACATCAGCCCCTCAGAACTGTGTCGTCGAGATTGATGGGAAACTCGAAACCAAGAACACCCCGCTCCTGCGGATCGAGGGCCTCGCGGCAGGTGAGCACCCGATCTCCTTCAGCAAACCTGGATACGATCGAATCTCCGGCGTGGTCAGCATCCAACCTGGAGCCGCCGTCACGGTTCGAGGAGACCTCATGGCTGGGAAGTTGGAGACCGTCAACGAGGGCGAGGGATCGCTCCGCCTGACTTCGACTCCGGAACACTGCACAGTCCGATTCCTCGGGAAGACCACCGAGAAGACCCACGCGAAGTTGAACCTCTCGCACATCCCGGCGGGAGAACATCGAATTGTCGTCTTGTGGAAAGGTCTCGAGGTGTCCTCGAACGTGGTGATCACCAACGGCCACAGGACAATCGTCGACGTGAGTTTCATGAAAGGGGAGAAACCGTTCGTCGTTTCATATGAGCCGGAGTGAAGCGGCGATCCCTTCCTGATCGTACTGAATCAGGTGTCTGGCTGCCGATGCGCGACGCGCACAACCAGGCACCGTATATTGATACTGGGATGGTGATGACCCTTCGCCGGAGCGAGCCGTGTGAGTCGTCGGCACAGGTTCAAAAACTTCGCCGACTGGCGGGAAGCTTGATCCCGTGGCTTCGAGCCTCTGTCGTCTGTCTGGTGGTCCCTGCAGTCGCATGTACGAGCTGGCGGGGGAACCCCGACAGGGTGAAGATCACGCCGGATGATCTCCTGGCGGGTGCCTCTCTCGGTGTGGCCAGGGACGCACCTGTGTCCGTCGTCGAGCCGCAGGAAGTGCTCGCTCTGAGTCCCGAGATGAAGGACTTCCTCGATGCGCACGTGGACCGCAAAGGCACCGACACTCTCAAGCTACATCAACTGGCCGCCGCGATCATCGACACGGACACGTTCGGCGTGGAGTACGACGACATAACCCGCACCGCCTCCCAGACGTTCCGCATCAGGCGTGGTAACTGTCTGTCATTTGCCAGCATGTTCGTAGCCATGGCTCGTCACGTGGGCCTGGATGTCCAGTACCAGGAAGTGGATATTCCGCCCGATTGGACGATTGACAAAGATACATACGTCCTGAACCAACATGTCAACGTGTACGTGAACCTGGGACTGGCGGGCACGAAGGTGGTGGATTTCAATATCAGTGATTTCAAGGCCAGCTACGAGATGCGAAGGATCTCTGACACGCGGGCGCTTGCCCACTACTACAACAACATTGGCGTCGAGCGCATGCAGGCGGGCGATACGGCCTCGGCTCTTTGGTGCTTCCACAAGGCCATTGCCGACAACGACCGCCAGTTTTCGCCGGCATGGACCAATCTGGGCACGCTGTACATGCGAAACGGCCACCCCGCTCATGCCGAGGCTGCGTATCTACAGGCCCTGGAGGCGAGCGATGGGGATCTTGTCGCCATGAGCAATCTGGCCCGGCTCTATGAGCAGCGGGGTGACCGGGAGCGGGCTGACGCTTACCGGAAGAGGTTGATCTACCACCGCCGGCTCAACCCGTACTATCGCTACCAACTCGCCCGTCGGGCGTATTCCGAGCAGCAGTACGATGTGGCCATCGGCCATCTCAAGTACGCGATCCGCAAGCGGCCGAAAGAGGATCAGTTCTACTTCCGGCTGGGCTTGAGTTGGCTGCAGAAGGGGGACGCGGGGGCTGCCCAGCGCTGGCTCGCCCGGGCACAAGAGGTCGCCGCGACCGACGCCCTGAAGCGCAAGTACTCCAGCAAGATCGACATCTTGCTCCGCCCCGACGGCGGAAACCATCCTTGAACCTCAAGAAAAAGAGGGCGGCCCCCGTAGAGACCGCCCCCTTTCCTGGATGTTGCCGCTTTATTAGAACGTGAAGTTCAAGCTCGTGTGGACGTA